>CANBJR010000004.1 GCA_947369085.1 uncultured Clostridia bacterium
AAACAGGGCTTTACTACCTTATGAGCCGTTACTATGACCCTGTAACACACCGCTTCATAAACGCTGACGGTTATTTTCAGTCTGGCAGTAATATTTTAGATACTAATATGTCTGCGTATTGCAGGAATAATCCTATTTCTTTTGTTGACCCAACGGGTGAATACACTTGGAAACAAATGCAAATTGATATTTCTACAGGAAACTCAGATTATGATATTACATATGTGACCAAAGCTCAGAGAATGGGACTTGCAGAGAACGATGAATTTTTTATAACCAATGACGGATATATATATACTTATTCAAATGTTTTTTACGCAATCAATAAATCAGTACATATTAGTGCCGGTGCAGGATTTGGAATAGGTCATGGAATTCAAATTTTTGGACCTATAGAAATAGAAACATATTTTAAAATGAATTTGGTACAAATTGATATGACCCCATCTGGAGATTTTTACGGCGGAACAGGTTGTTCTACAGGAGCAGGAATCCCTTTCTTATCGTGGGATAATTCTGCATTTAGAATGAATGGCACATTATATGCTACTGATAATAATACGATTCCTAATACTTTTTCAATTTTATCACATAACGATTATAAATTGCTTGGATATTCAGTTGATGTATATGTAAATCTTGATGAGTTTAATAAAGCACTGAGAGGATTAATTTAAATGAAAAATAAACTTAATATCAATAAATTCAACGTGTTTTCAATTTTAATATTTGTTATATATATATTCTCATTATTTATAAAAGTTCCTTTGAATTTATACACAATAATAATATTTGGATTTATTATTATTAGTGTAATATTAATTACGCTAATACTATCAATTGATAGTATTAAAAATCCATTATCAAAATTTGAATACAAAAATTACAAGATGCCTATATTTTATTTTTTGATAAGCGGAATAATTTCAGTTCCAGATCAAATCTTAATTTTTTCTAATAATTTTAATGAATACCAATGTTTACCAATGATATTACTTACTCTATTGTGGGTTATCTCATTTTCAAATATTGCAAGCAGTACATATATAAAATTTAGAAGTAAGAACAAAGTAGAAACATTTATACTGATGTTGTTATTACTACTGCTAATTATATTCTTATTAGTTAGAACTATATTGATTTTATTTGGTATATTTTGGACTGAAAATTGTAATTTTATTTTGTTAAAGTAGAACTGTGGACGGTTATATTTTTTGAAGTTTTGTTAGATTTTTGGCGGTTTTGCGTTTTAACAAAACCGCCAAATCTAAAAAAACAAAATCTTTTTTTGCATTTATAATGCAACAGTGTGCGTATCAGCAAGACAGTTAACGGCGTGAAATACACATATGCATATATAAACGGCTTGCTGATGTATGAAACACGAGGAAATGCAAAATTCTACTATTCCTACGATGCAAACGGAACACTGTATTCGGTAAAGTATACGCTGACGGATTCTTCAGATTTAATGACCTACTATTTCACCCACAATTCAAGAGGAGATATAGTAGGAATCTACAACGGAGCAGGACAGCTAAGAGCACACTATGAATATGATGCATGGGGCAACACGCTGTCTGTAACCGACCAGAACGGCAACGCAATTACAAGCGCAACACACATAGGCAATCTGAATCCGTTCCGTTACAGAGGTTATTATCTTGATACAGAAACAGGGCTTTACTACCTTATGAGCCGTTACTATGACCCTGTAACACACCGTTTTGTCAATGCTGACGGTTACTTCCAGTCGGGAGAAAATGTACTTGATTCAAATATGTCTGCTTATTGTGGCAACAATCCAATAATGAATTCTGATCCGACTGGACAATGGATAATAAAAAAATGCTATTAAATGGGTACAAAAAAATATTATCACCCCAATAGTGAAAACTATAAAAAATGCAATGTCAAAGGTTAACCTAACTTACACGAAAGGAATTAGTGTTAGTGCTTCTCCAAGTGTCTTTGCTTTTGGAGCCCAGGGAGGAGTATCAATAGATACAAAAGGAAATGTTGCAATTCAAGGTACTTTTTCTACAGGTCTCACAGGAGGTAGCCCAGGAGCTGCAGTAACTTCATTTAATACAATAACAAATGCACCTAATATTGACAGTCTTAATGGAATGTCTTATCAAATAGGTGCATCCGGGGGAACTGTAATTGAAGGTGTACCAATTGTAGCTATTGCTGATTTTAATCTTATTCCTGGACAAACAAATAACGATTTGTATTATGGTGGAACTGTAGGAGCCGGTTTTGGAACTCCTGGAATTGAAGGACATGTAACAATGTCGAATACTGTTACTTGGGATGAAACTAAATTTAATGTTTTTGATGTTGCGGAGAAAATTGATAAAACAATAGAGGAGTGGTAATTTTGAAAGTAAGATGTGGAATAATTATTTTTTTATTTGCAATAGTTTTGACATTGAGTTTTTCTTTAAATGCTGTTGCTATGACAACAGGTTTTGAAGTTAATCCAGTGGAAACGGATAATAATATTGGTATAAAGATTGAAAATAAAGAATATCATTCTGTCTCTATAAAATGTTTTGATGTTAGTGATACAGGATTAATAGCTATCGGAACAGATGAAGGCAGTGAAAAACACGTAAATCTTTACGATAATAACGGTACATTCAAATATGGATATTCATTTACTGATTACGGAACTTATGGTGTAGGTTTTGATGATGAAAATATTTTAATATATATTTCAAGAGGTGAAACAGTTTATTTGGTTGACAGACAAGGTAATTGTCTCGAAAAATGTGATATCATAAATAATATCGAAAACAATTCATACTGGAATAATGTTGTTTTTGCAAAAACAAAAGAGTCAAGTGGAAATAAGTATTATCTTTCAAAGAGTCCAGGTTTATTGGGTATGGTTTCTCCGTTTTACTCACGACTGATAAAAAAAGAATTAAATGGAGAAGAAACGATTTTATTAGATGTAAGTAATGAACATGATGTATATATCACTTCATTAATTATTGTTTCTATTATAGTAATTAGTATATCTATAGTAGTCGTTAAAAATTTTGGTCAAAAAATAAATCTTCACTTTGATAAGAAATATTAGCAAATGATATGTGTCAAACAACAAGTAAAAAACACAGGTGATAGTTATATATTTGATCTCATAAATTTGATTTCGGCGGTTTTGCATATAAACAAAACCGCCGAATGACAAAATTTAAGTCCTGTTTATAGATAAAACACCAGCGTTTTTGTGAGCAAGACAGTTAACGGCGTGAAATACACATATGCATATATAAACGGCTTGCTGATGTATGAAACACGAGGAAATGCAAAATTCTACTATTCCTACGATGCAAACGGAACACTGTATTCGGTAAAGTATACGCTGACGGATTCTTCAGATTTAATGACCTACTATTTCACCCACAATTCAAGAGGAGATATAGTAGGAATCTACAACGGAGCAGGACAGCTAAGAGCACACTATGAATATGATGCATGGGGCAACACGCTGTCTGTAACCGACCAGAACGGCAACGCAATTACAAGCGCAACACACATAGGCAATCTGAATCCGTTCCGTTACAGAGGTTATTATCTTGATACAGAAACAGGGCTTTACTACCTTATGAGCCGTTACTATCGCTTTGTTAATGCTGACGGATATTTTCAATCGGGTGGAGATGTGCTTGATGCTAATATGTGCTCTTATTGTGGAAATAATCCGATTTCTTTTGTTGGTCCAACGGGTTGTTGCTATTGGGCTGCAGGTAAATGGCGTCATGATAGCTGGGAATATAAAGGCAATTATAAGCGAAAACCAGCACCTGGTACAATAAATAGCGATTTAACTCCTATTGTTATTGATGGGACTAATACTGGTGCAAGTATTCTTACAGATGCATTGACTAATTCAGCAAAATCTTATGTTTCAAATGCAGCAAGACCAGTTAATATAGGTGCAGGTTCATATGGTAAAAGTTTGGCTTCTCAACTGAATAAAATTGATAAATTTAGTTCAGGGGCAACAAAAGTATTCAAAGGTATTGGTAACTTTACTAGTGCGGCAAGTGTAGCGTTAGATGTAGGTACTGGAATATACGATAATATTCAAGCTGGTTCTTCATGGGATAAAATTGCTTGCGATGCAAGTGTGGATTTATTTATTTCCGGAGGAAGTGTTCTATCTGCTGGTGCTGCTGGTAGTGCTATAGGAACTTTTGTAGGCTCGATATGTCCTGGACTTGGCAACATTGTTGGTGCAGGAGCGGGATTTTTTATTGGAGTAGGATTTTATATATTTACTGATGTTATACCATATAATGGAAAAACAGCAAGAGCGTGGGCAAAGGAAGGTATAAATAGTTTATGGTAAATCGAGGCAACATTTTTTCATTTTTAAATTATAATTATACGCCATTCAGTAGAAAGCAATGTTTAATAAGAATATTATTGATTTGGATATTGAGTTTGTTGTGCTTGATTGGTAAATTCTCTTTGATTTTGATGTGTATATTGCTATTTTTTAATATTGTAATTAGTACGGTATTTAGCGTTTTAATAATTAGATTTTCAAACACCAAAATATCACGTTACTTATGTGATGGACTGTTTTGTTTATACATAGCAATAATTCTTAACATATCTTCGTATAAGGTTTTAACATTGATAATAACGATAAACTGGATTTTATCTTTGATTTTCTTAGCACTTTTAATTTTATGCGTTTGTGTTTTTCTAGTATTAGTTTTTTATTATATCAAGTCAGATAAATATAATATTCAATCAAAAACTAAAAAATCTCTGATTTTTCCTTTTTTAGGTGCGGGGATTGGTCTAATATCGGCTAAGTTTTTTTTAAAAGATATTGCAAGCGATAATGCTGTTTTTTTAGTATCAATGATTCTTTTGTTATTATCATTTATAATAAGTATTGGAAGCCTTAATTTGCTTAAAGCCTTTCTGATAATATATTTAAAAAAGTTAGATAATGATATTATTGATAGCTAATTATTATAAGATTTCGGCGGTTTAGATTCGAAACAGCTTAAAAAATAAGCCAAATGTTCAAGTCCTACGTACTATTAGTTATACATTATAAAGGAGAATGTAAATATGCGTAAATTATGGAAAATACATATTGGATTAGTAATTGGATTTTTAGTTGCATTTTTATCAGTCTTGTTTTTAGTAGTTGTTTCCGATAAAAGATTTAATGCATTTATTCCAATGGTAGTGTTTTTAACGTGTGAATATTTGATAATAAATTTTTTGAAGGACGATTTTCTCACAAAAGAATTTAAAGAAAAAGCAAAGAGAGAGTTTAATGATTATAACTATCGTTCTATAGTAATTTATAGAGGAGTTTTTAAATTTGCATTAGGTGCATGTATAGTGCTTATACCGATTATGTGGGCAATGGCTTTTATTACAAATTAATCTAGACAGGGCAAGATTACTGAAAATTTATTGAGATAATCCATAGGAATGTCGTGGTGAATGGATGTAATAACTTGCTTATAGGAGGAGGTAAAAATGTACAGTTTGTTTTCTAAAAAATATGAATATGTTTTAAGAGAAGAAAGACAAGAATTTTTAGTTAATTTAAAAAATGCTTGTGAGAAATCTTCTTTGTATGTAGAGAAATATATTGATAAAGATTTTATAGGAAATGTGACAGATGAAAGTTTTACAATTAAAGCGGTGCCTTCTTCAGGCAGACGAGGAATTTTTAATCCGATAATATATGGCAGTTTTATTGAAAATAACGATACAAAAAAATTATTTGTCACTATGAAATTTGCTCCGTTTGACTATGTATCTTTATTAATCGCTCTTTGTTTCTTTTTTGAACTTATAATATATTTGCGTTCATTTGAGAATGACTTAAATTATTTTATTTATTTAATACCACTTTTTATTTTTATAGCTATAAGTGTTTTTGGCTTTTTAGTAGCAAACATTAATTTTAGAGAGGCTAAAGAACGTTTAGAAAGCATTTTGAACAAGAATATGTAGGCAGGTAATATTTCTTCATATAATGGTGCAGGAGTTCAAGTGGGTGCAAAAACAATTGGGTTATCTTATTGTATTAAATCATATTCGCCTTATTATGCACATAGTCCGGTTTATGTACAGAGGTTATTACCTTGACACCGAAACAAGTTTGTACTATATAAAACAAAAATCAGCCGAATTTTTCGGCTGATTTTTTAATTGCTTTAAGAACTTTTAATACCAAAATTAAAAGGACAAATATCTTTCGTTTATGACAGGAAATAACCCAGTTATTTCCGTCATATCCTTTTCTGTAAATAATATCTGCAATGACCTTTCGGGCAATCCTTTAATGTTCCGAAAATCTCATAGCCGTGCTTCAAATAAAAATCCTTTGCCTGAAAGTCAAACGTGTCGAGATGAATAAGACAGCAGCCTTTTTCTTTTGCAGTATTCTCAACATATTCCAGCATCTTTGAACCAAAGCCTTTATGCCGATAATTTTCGTCAACCCACAGGATATCAATATAAAGAACATTCCAGCAGTACATTCTTGCAGCACACCCTGAGATAATATCTCCGTTTGTGTTCAGTATTTTTTTATTTATGTTTTCAAAATAAATTTGTTGTGTAGCAGGGACTTTTGACAAATTGTATTCAACAAGTTTGTTACAGATATAATCCTCGTCTTTTTTCTTGCAATTGTCAACCGTAAAATCAACCGAAAGTTCAATACCGATCGCACCGTATTTTTCTTCATGTTCTTTTGAGTAATAAACATACATATCATCGGGCTTTGCATTGTCAATATCTTCCTTAGTATATCCGCATTTCAGAAGAGGGAGGTTATTATACAATTCAGAAAAATTTTTGAATTTATGCAAAGCTGTTACCGTAGAAAAAATTTTTCTTCCATTGTCCTCAATATTTGTAAAAACTATTGTATCTCCAATGCTGATTGCTTTTCGTTTTTCGTCATTCAATCTTAATTCAATTGTTTTCTTACCTGAGCGTATCATTTCAAATGGTTCACCGAACAGATTCATATAATGTTTCATTGTATCCCTCATAAATAGACTTACTGATTTAATTATATCATAAACAAGCTTTTAAAAACAATACTTATGCCTTGTTTCTAAAAAAACTAAAAGTCAAGGAAAGTCAAAAATATTTAAAAATTGAGTTAAAACGAGAATAATCAAGAATACGAGAGTATAATAAAGAAAGTATATAAATTATTGACTTTTATTGACTTTGACTTTATCTGACTTTATAACTATAATAAAATCAAAGGTCAGGAAAGGACAAAAAGAGTGGCTGAAATGTAATCAGCCGCTATATTAATGAAACAACATCAAGCCCCGTCAATGACCTGTTATATAAAAGCAATACCGCACAAATCAGTGCGGCATTGCTGAAATTGAAATGAGGCGATTATATGAGAATGAGCGATTTGGTAGCTCAATATATTATGCAAATGCTCGACGAACAAAACGGCAGTGCCGAAATCCAGCGAAATGAGCTTGCCGGTAACCTCGGCTGTGTGCCGAGCCAGATTAACTACGTTATTACTTCACGGTTTACCCCTGAACAAGGATATATTGTAGAAAGTCGAAGAGGCGGCGGAGGTTACATACGCATCAGTCGTGTAAAAATGGATAGAGGCACGGCAATTATGCATATAATAAACTCTGTAGGTGCAACACTTGAAAAGGCTACAGCTGAGGTAATGCTCAACAATATGCTTCAGCGCAATATGCTCCAGCTTCAGTCGGCAAAATTAATTGCGGCGGCGCTATCGGACAGAACGCTTTCGCAGGTTGAGCAGGACAAACGAGATACGGTAAGAGCAGATTTATTTAAAAATATGCTTCTGATCATTGAATAAAAATTTATTAGGAGGTTTTATTTATGAAATGTCAGAAATGCGGCGCAAACAATGCCAACACACATGTCAAAACAATCATAAACGGTGAATTCAAGGAATACGACCTTTGCAGTGAATGTGCAAAGAAAATGGGATATACAAATGTTTTCGGAGATATGGAAGATGAATTTTCAAACTTCCTCGGCAGCTTTTTCGGAAATGTGCTTCCTGCCAGAACTCAGGCTACACGCTGTGAGTTCTGTGGCAGCACTTATTCGGATATCGCAAAGTCAGGCCACGTAGGCTGTGCAAACTGCTATAACATATTTGCAGATGAGTTATTCCCGTCAATAAGAAGAATTCACGGCAATACTACCCATTGCGGCAAAAACAGCAGGCTTGCCGAAAAAGCGAAACAGTCTAAGCCAGCCGAAGAAACCAAAGAGGATAAAATTAAGAGATTAAAATCAGAGCTTGACAAGGCTGTTAAGGAACAGAATTTTGAACATGCGGCAGAGTTAAGAGATAAAATCAAGGAATTGGAGGCATAAGAAAATGAGCAATGATGTTGTAATTTCAACCAGAATAAGGTTTGCACGAAATCTAAAAGATTATCCGTTTCCCTGCAAATTAAATTCCCAGGGCAGGGAAAAGGTAATTGAAAAGGTCAAGAACGCTGTCAAGAAGAGCAACAGTCCTGTAGCCTCCGATTTTTCGTTCATCAAAATGAGTGAACTGACTTCCTCGCAGAGTGTATCGCTTGTTGAAAAAAGGCTTGTAAGTCCCGAATTTATCAGCGATACAGACGGACGTGCACTTTTAATCAGCAAAGACGAATCTTTTAGTATTATGATTAACGAGGAGGACCATATCAGACTTCAGGTAATTACAAAGGGATTGTCGCTTGAACAGGCATATGACACAGCCGATAAGCTTGATACTTTGCTTGATGAAAATCTTGATTTTGCCTTTGATGAAAAGCTCGGTTACCTTACGCAGTGTCCGACAAATCTCGGTACGGGTATGAGAGCCTCTGTAATGCTTCATCTTCCTGCACTCGAAAAGAGCAGGGCAATCAACCGTATTGCAGGCAATCTCTCAAAGCTCGGACTTACCATAAGAGGCGCGCACGGTGAAGGCACAGAGCCAAAGGGTGCGTTGTATCAGCTTTCAAATCAGGTAACTCTCGGTATTTCCGAAAAGGCGGCAATCGAAAACCTTAAAAATATTACAGAACAGCTTATTGCTCAGGAAAATCAGGCAAGAGAAAGACTTTGTTCAAGCATTGATATTCAGGACGCAATCAGCAGAAGCTTAGGTATTCTGCGTTCGGCACTTGTAATTTCGCATGACGAGGCTTTAAAGCTTTTGTCAAACGTTCGACTCGGCATTGTGTCTAAGCAGATTTCCGATGTATCAAGTGAAACAATAGATAAGTTAATGCTTGCAGTTGAACCTGCAACCTTGACTGTATCGCTTAACAAAAATCTGTCGGCTCACGACAGAGATATTGAAAGAGCAAAGCTTATAAAAGCAGAGCTTTAGCAGTATATTAAAAACATAAGATAAAGCGAAAGAGGGTAATGACTATGTATGAATTCAGAGGATTTACACAAAAAGCAAATAAAGCGCTTAATCTCGCAATAGAATCCGCACAGGATATGGGTCATAATTACGTTGGCACAGAACACATACTTCTCGGACTATTAAGTGAAGGTACGGGCGTAGCAGCAGCGGCTCTTGAACAGTGCTCAGTAACAGAAGATGCCCTCAGAAATAAAATCAGCACAACAGACGGCTCTGGAATGAAAACAACGCTTACTCCCGATGACTTCACACCGAGAACAAAGCGTGTACTCAAAGCCGCAATGCTTGCTTCGGCAAGAATGGGCAACAATTACGTCGGCACAGAACACCTTCTCCTCGCCGTGATTTCCGAGAGTGACAGTTACGCAGTGTCATTTTTGCACGAACTTGGCGTAAGTGAAAATGCAATTGCGCAGGCAGTTGCTGGCGGACTTCAAAACGGCGGTCATGAGAATGGATTTTCCGAAGAAAACGGAGGATTTTCTGTATCTGACGACAACGGTAAGGGTGGCTCGGCGCTTGAAAAATTCGGCAGAGATTTGACCAAAGCCGCCAAAAACGGTGAAATTGACCCTGTAATAGGACGTGAAAAGGAAATTGCACGCGTTATTCAGATTTTGTCACGCCGTACAAAAAACAATCCCGTGCTTATCGGTGAACCGGGCGTAGGTAAAACTGCCGTGGCAGAGGGACTGGCACTTGAAATTGCTAACGGAAATGTTCCCGAAATACTCAAGGATAAAAAGGTTGTCAGTCTTGACCTTACCGGTATGATAGCAGGTGCAAAATACAGAGGCGATTTTGAGGAGAGAATTAAGGCGGCAATTGACGAGGTTAAAAAGTCAAACGACACAATTCTTTTTATTGATGAGCTTCACACAATTGTAGGAGCAGGTGCGGCTGAAGGAAGTGCAGACGCCGCAAATATCTTAAAGCCGTCGCTTGCAAGGGGCGATTTTCAGGTAATCGGCGCAACAACGCTTAACGAGTACAGAAAATATATTGAAAAGGACGCTGCTCTTGAACGACGTTTTCAGCCCGTGAAAGTAGGCGAGCCTACTTTGGAGCAGACTGTAGAAATTCTTAAAGGTTTGCGTGACAGCTACGAAGCACACCACAAGGTAAAGATTACCGACGAGGCAATCAACGCCGCAGTAACGCTTTCTTCACGCTATATTGCCGACAGATACCTCCCCGATAAGGCAATTGACCTTATTGACGAGGGCGCGTCAAAGGTAAGGCTTGCAGCGTTGACTTCACCGCCTAATGTAAAGGAGCTTGAGGACAGAATTGCCGACTTTGAAAAGGAAAAGGCAAGCGCCGTAAATGAGCAGGATTTTGAACGTGCCGCAAAGCTGCGTGATGAGCAGAAAGAGGTTCAGACTCAGCTTGACAACGCCAAAAAGGAATGGCAGGAAAGACAGAAAAACAGCAGCGGTGAGGTAACTGCCGAGGATATTGCAAAAATCATTTCCGACTGGACAGGAATACCTGTTGTTCAGCTCACGAAAGAGGAGAGTGAACGTTTGCTCAATATGGAGCAGGTTCTTCACGAGCGTGTTATCGGTCAGGACGAAGCAGTTTCGGCAATCTCAAGAGCTATCAGGCGCGGCAGAGTAGGGTTAAAAGACCCGAAACGTCCCGTAGGTTCATTTATTTTCCTCGGACCCACAGGCGTAGGCAAAACTGAGCTTTGCAAGGCACTTGCACAGGCTGTGTTCGGCGATGAAAATGCAATGCTAAGACTTGATATGAGTGAATATATGGAAAAGCACACGGTGTCAAAGCTTATCGGCTCACCGCCCGGATATGTAGGTTTTGAAGAGGGCGGACAACTCACCGAAAAGGTAAGAAGAAAGCCGTATTCGGTAGTGCTTTTTGATGAGATTGAAAAGGCTCATCCCGACGTGTTCAATATGTTGCTCCAGATTCTTGAGGACGGCAGACTTACCGACTCGCAGGGCAGAACGGTTGACTTTAAAAACACGGTAATTATTATGACATCTAATGTGGGTGCTCGACTGATTACCGAAAAGCAAAAGGCACTTGGGTTTATTTCTGACGAAAATGAAAAGGAGCAGGATAACAAGAACATCAAGGAGCTTGTAATGGGCGAACTTCAAAATGTTTTCCGTCCCGAATTTCTAAATCGTGTTGATGATATAATCGTTTTCAACAAGCTTACACAGGACGAAATAAAGCAGATAGCTTCAAAAATGCTTGACGTTCTTGCAAAGAGACTTGAAAAGCTTAACGTAAAAATCACCTTTTCCGACGAAGCAGTAACGGCAATCGCCGACAAAGGATTTGATGAAAACTACGGAGCAAGACCCCTGCGCAGAGCAATCCAGAGTGAAATTGAGGACGTACTGTCAGAAAAAATGCTTGAGGGCAGTGTTAAGGAAAATTCTTCGGTAGTTTGCTCCTATAGCGACGGCAAGTTCACATTTGAATAATAGTTAAATACAGATGAATTTATAGCGAAAAGGCAGGCTCATTTTGAGCCTGTCTTTTCAATTTGAAATATAGTTTTAAAATTATAATTGTATTTGTATAACGAAAAAGGGCAGATATGAATCTGCCCTCAAAAATCAATGTGCGGAATAGTTATGTGCCTTGTCAAGCAACATATCTTTGACCTTCATCAGCCTTGTTCGGCTGCTGCGGTCGTTTTCCTCAAGTTTCATTGAAATATATTTTATTGTTTCCTGGTAGCGTGGAATCATAACGTGTTCAAGAGAGTTTACACGTCTGCGTGTTTTTTCAATTTCTGCCGACATCATTTCACAGCTCTTTTCTATCTGAGCAAGCTTTATAAGGTCGGGCAGCAACTTTTCAAGCGACATTACCGCATCGTCAAGCTCAAAAGACGTGAACGCAAAGCCGTAAGGAAAAATATCACCCTTATCGTTTGTTCTTGTGCCGGCTGTAAAAACAGGCGTTTCTACACTCATAATATTGTGCGAATCAACGTCAATCGTCACTTGTTGCTTTGGTGACATCAGCGAAGCATCAAGCGCCTGTTTAGACATAACTGCGCTTGCATTAACAAAGTGAGCGTTGCAGTCTGAAAGCTCCTTTTCAATTTTTTCACGCAGTTCACGGTTTTCTTTTACAAGGTCAAGAAACTGGCGCATAAGTTCGTCACGCTTATCCTTTAACATCTTATGTCCCCGCACGGCAGTTGTAAGCTGTTTTTTAAGCTTCGTCAACTGCATTCGTGTGGGATTCACATTCATAATTGCCATAAATCAGCACCCTCAATGCAGTTATTGTTTGCCGTAAAATTCGTCAAGCATATCGTCCTTGATACGTTTCAGCTCGCTTCTCGGGAGAATCTGCAACAGTTTCCAACCGATGTCGAGTGTTTCTTCAATCGAACGGTTGTTGTCATAACCCTGCGAAACGTATTCTCTTTCAAATGCCTCGGCAAATTCGGCATACTTCTTATCCATATCGGTAAGCGCCGCTTCACCGAGAATTACCATAAGCTCTCTTGCGTCCTTACCTCTTGCATATGCTGCAAAGAGCTGGTTCATAGTAGCCGCATGGTCTTTTCTTGTTCGCTCGGGTCCGATACCCTTGTCTTTAAGACGTGAAAGTGAGGGAAGAACGTCAATAGGCGGAGTTACACCCTTTCGGTAAAGCTCACGTGAGAGAATAATCTGACCCTCTGTAATGTAGCCGGTAAGGTCGGGAATCGGATGAGTTTTATCGTCCTCAGGCATTGTAAGAATAGGAATAAGAGTGATTGAGCCGTCTTTTCCTTTCAAACGTCCTGCACGCTCGTAAAGAGTTGCAAGGTCAGTGTACATATATCCGGGATAACCTCGTCTGCCGGGAACTTCCTTTCTTGCGGCGGAAACCTCACGCAGAGCATCGGCATAGTTTGTAATATCCGTCATAATAACAAGCACGTGCATACCAAGGTCAAATGCGAGGTATTCAGCGGCTGTAAGCGCCATTCTCGGAGTAGCAATACGCTCAATTGCAGGGTCGTTTGCGAGGTTTACAAACATAACTGTTCTGTCAATTGCGCCTGTTTCCTTAAAGGACTCAACAAAGTAGTTTGACTCCTCAAAGGTGATACCGATTGCGGCAAAAACAACGGCGAACTGCTCATTTTTGCCCCTGACTGCCGCCTGCTTTGCAATCTGTGCGGCAAGCTGTGAGTGGGGAAGACCCGAAGCTGAAAAGATTGGAAGCTTCTGACCTCTTACAAGCGTATTAAGTCCGTCAATTGCGGAAATACCTGTCTGAATAAATTCCTGCGGATAGTTTCTTGCTGCAGGGTTCATCGGAGTGCCGTTAATATCAAGCCGCTTCTCGGGAATCAGCGCAGGACCGTCATCAATCGGGTTTCCAAGACCGTCAAATACTCGTGAAAGCATATCGGGAGAAACGGGAAGCTCCATTGACCTGCCCAGGAAGCGCACCTTTGAACCTGCAAGGTTGATACCTGCCGCAGACTCAAAAAGCTGAACAAGAGCATTGCTGCCGTCTACTTCAAGTACCTTGCAGCGGCGTGTTTCACCGTTTGGAAGCTCAATCTCGCCGAGCTCGTCATATTTTACGTCCTCAACGTCGCTGATCATCATAAGAGGGCCTGCAACCTCTCTTATTGTACGGTATTCCTTCGGCATTAGTCATCACTCCTTTTCAGTACATCTGCAATTTCGCTGTCAAGCTGTGCCTCAATTTGTTCAAACTCGTCATTTATCTTATCTTCGGGTTCGTACTTAAAACGTCCGATTCTTTCACGAACAGGAATATTTACAAGCATTTCAATATCTCCGCCCTTGTTAAGTCCGTCAAGAGCCTTGTCGTAGTAGCTTAAAATTGCACGCATCATAAGCACCTGTTTTTTAAGCGAGGTGTAGGTGTCGGTTGGGTCAAAAGCGTTCTGGTGCAGGTAGTCTTCACGAATTGAACGTGCTGATTCAAGCTTGAGCCTGTCGGGAGCAGAAAGTGCATCCATACCGACAAGGTTTACAATTTCCTGCAATTCCGATTCGTCCTGAAGCAAAGCCATAAGTCTGCCGCGAAGCTCCATAAAGTCGTTAGCGGCATTTTCTTTGTACCAGTCGGCAAGCTGGTCTGTATAGAGCGAATAACTTGTCAGCCAGTTGATTGCAGGGAAGTGGCGTTTGTACGCAAGATTTGCGTCAAGTCCCCAGAATACCTTTACAATTCGCAGAGTAGCCTGCGAAACAGGCTCTGAAATATCGCCGCCGGGAGGTGATACTGCACCGATAACGGAGAGTGCGCCTTCGGTATCCTCACTGCCGTTTACTATAACTCGTCCTGCTCTTTCGTAGAACTGTGCAAGACGGCTGCCGAGGTAAGCAGGATAACCCTCTTCACCGGGCATTTCTTCAAGTCGACCCGACATTTCACGCAGAGCTTCTGCCCAACGTGAGGTGGAGTCAGCCATAAGTGCAACCGTGTAGCCCATATCACGGAAGTATTCAGCAATAGTAATACCTGTGTAAATTGAAGCCTCTCGAGCCGCAACGGGCATATCGGAGGTGTTTGCAATAAGCACGGTTCTTTCCATAAGCGAGTTGCCTGTTCGTGGGTCTTTAAGTTCGGGGAATTCGTTTAAAACGTCTGTCATTTCGTTGCCGCGCTCACCGCAGCCGATGTAAACGATGATGTCGGCTGCCGCCCATTTTGCAAGTTGGTGCTGAACGACTGTTTTACCCGATCCGAAAGGTCCCGGAACAGCGGCTACACCGCCCTTTGCAAGAGGAAACAGCGTGTCAATCGGTCTTTGACCTGTAGTAAGAAGAATGTCGGGAGAAAGCTTTCTTTTGTACGGTCTGCCCACACGAACAGGCCATTTTGTAAGCATTTTAACCTCGGCTTTATCCTTGCCGCTGTTGATTACAGCAATAACCTCGTCAAGTGTAAAGTCGCCGTCGCTGATTTTTTCAACAGTACCCTCAATCTTGTTGGGTACGAGGATTTTGTGTAGAACAGCATGAGTTTCCTGAACAGTGCCGAGTACGTCGCCCGACACGACTTTGTCACCGTTCTTTACGCTTGCTGTAAAGTGCCATTTCTTGTTGTGGTCAAGAGAGGGTACGTCGACTCCTCTTTTAAGATTTGTTCCTGCGACCTTCATAATTTCGTTAAGAGGACGCTGAATACCATCGTAAATTGAACCGATAAGTCCCGGTCCAAGCTCAACCGAAAGCGGTGCGCCTGTTGATTCAACGGTTTCGCCGGGACCAAGTCCCGAAGTTTCCTCATAAACCTGAATGGAGGCTTTGTCGCCGTGCATTTCAATTATTTCGCCGATAAGACGCTGACTGCTTACCCTGACAACGTCAAACATATTTGCATCACGCATTCCGTCTGCAATTACCAGAGGACCTGCGACCTTTGTAATTATTCCTGTTTTCAAATTATACACCTCAATCGTTGAAGATAATATCGGAGCCGACAGCCTGTTCTACAAACGATGACAGGCGTTTTAATCCTGTACCCGTATTGCCCTTTACACCGGGAACGGGGATAATAGCGGGAGTCAGCTTTTCTTCATAGCGGCTGCGCTCTTTTTCAACCGAATCAAATAATTCTTCGGTAAGAAAAATAACAGCGTAATTGTCACTGTCTGCAATATTGCGTAGAAGGTGCGGACAATCTTCGACATTTTCGCAGGGATAGATGTCTATTCCTATTGCGCAAAAGCCCTTTATGCTCTCGCTGTCGCCGATTGCGGCAATGTTTTTAGCCATAAATTTCACGCAGCCTTTCTCTTATTGTGTCCGTGCCTGTTTTTGTTCTTAAACCGCTTGCAATAATGTGGATAACCTTTTTTTCAGCCTCGCAGCCAAGGTAATATCCAAGCAGCGGATCGGCACCCTCGCTTGCACGTTTGCAGCTTTCCTTTGCAGCTATAATCAGTCTGTTGTCAACAAACCTTTCAAATGCAGACGGAGATTTTTTGTATTCGCTTATTGCTTCGCTGCAGCCGTATTCACTGTATTTTGAAAGCTCGTCAACGAGAGAATCAATGCCCTTTAGGGCGGCTGAAATTACCGAGCTTTTTCTGAAATCGTCAACATCGCACATAGCTTTAAGCAGATAATCCATACTTGTGCCTGTGCGGGCGCTGCGAAGAGCAATTTTTATGTTACTGTAAAAAACATAGGTTTTAAAATAAGTTTTAAGAAACTGAGAACTGAAGCTTTCGGCAGATGAAATCATTTTTTCCATAAGCGCTTTGTCAACTAAAGCATCACTCATTCGTGCATCTCCGGTGTGGGCAAGCGTTTCGTAAGCCTCGTCAGCCGCTTTTTCAATCCAGTCGGGGAGAAGTGAAAACTTCCTCTTTTCAACAGCCTCTTTGAGCGTTTCAACGCTGATTGTAAAAGGCTTAATAATTAGCTCGCCGTAATTGCGGTCAGCCATTGTGCCCTTTAAAACAACCTTAAGATTGTGAACGTCGTTTTGATAGAAAAACGGATTGAAAATTTCAAAATCCGGAGCAACGCTCTTTAGGTATTTCCACATGGATTCTGTATGGCTGTTGATGATTTCATCAACATTTTTGCCGTCGCCGTAGCCTTTGTCGGACAAAAGCCTTGCAAGCTCGTCTTCGTCCTTGCAGGCAAGAAGCCTGTCAATGTCCGCATTTGTAAAAAGCGAGGTTTCCTTTGCACGTACGGAGCCTATGGAAAATTCATATGATAATGCCATTGAATTCCTCCTTACTGTGCAAAAAGCTCACGATTTATCAGATCTTCGAGTTCGCCGCTTTTTTCGCTGATTATTGCGGCAAAGTCCATATTTTCTTCAATATCACCGCATTTTAAGACAAATCCGCCTGTAATATCCGCTGTAGTTTTGCTTACTTTTGCGTTTAGTCCCAACTCTGAAAGCCTGTTTTCAAAGTCGGAGGGCAGGCGGGCAATGTCCTTTGAGTTAAGCATAATTTCGCCTGATTTGCCCTTAAGTTTTGAAGCAAGCTTGTAAATTATTTCAAAATATTGCTTATCGTCAAGGCTTGTAAGATAAGCAAGAATTTTTGACATGGTAATGTCAATTTCCTTGCGGCGCCTTTTGAGCAAAGCATTTCTTACAGCAAGCTCGGCGCTGCTTTTTGAAGAAGCAGTCATCTGCTTTACCCTGACTTCAGCCTTTTTTGCAATTTCGAGGGCTGCCTGTTCAGCCTGCGCTTTGCCGTCTGCAAGAATCTGCGAACAGGTTTCTTCGGCTTTTGCGTTTATTGCTTTTATGTTTTCGTCGCAGTCTGACTTTATGCGGTCAAGAATTTTGTCGCCGCCGTTCATACAGACCCCACCTTTCTGTTCATAATTTTATCAGATGCTAAGTCCGGGAACGGAGATAACTACGAGAAGTGAAACGATGAAAGAAAGGAGAGCGTAGATTTCAACAAGAGTAACCGAAACCATTGCCTTTGAGAAGTTTCTGTCATCCTTTGCGCTCATTGCAATACCGGAAACAGCAGCTTTGCCCTGTGCAAAACCCGAAACCATACCGCCGATGCCTATTGCAAGAGAAGCGCCGAGATAGGCAAGTCCCTGACCTGCTGTAGGCATAGCGCCGCCGAGAACACCGCAGTTTACAAGAATAAGGAAGCCTACGATAAAGCCGTAAAGTCCCTGTGTGCCCGGAAGAAGCGTGAGTACGAGCATTTTACCGAATTTTGAAGAGTCCTCTGAAAGAACTCCCATTGAAGCCTGTGCGGCACCGCCGACACCCTTGGCAGAACCGAAGCCTGCAAGTGCGGTAGCAATTGATGCGCCTAAAAGTGCAAAAAACATTCCATTCATTTTGTTTTCTCCTCCTGGATTTTAATATATTTACTTTTCAGCGAGAACGGCTCGAACTCTTGTCCGCCGCCCTCGTAGAATTTACTGAACATTTCAACGTACTGCAATCTCATTGTGTGAACGTATGAGCCGAGTGCGTTAAGACCTATGTTGATTGCATGACCTATAAGCAGGATGACAACCATAATTATACATCCAACCCAGCTTGTTCCGAACATTGTTGCAAGCATATTGAATACCTGTGCCATAACTCCGGTTGTAAGACCGAGCGCTAAAAGTCGGGAATAGCTTAAAAGGTCGCTGATGTAGCTTGTGATATCATATAAAGAAGCAAGTCCGCCTATGACCTTACCAAAGCCTTTTTTGTTTCTGCCCTGAGTAAGAACAAGACCTACTGCACATGCAATAGCGATTCCTGCGCCGATGTAAAGCAGAACAGGCGACATAAACATTCCTGCGGCAAGAACTGCAAAACCGATAAGCATAAGCATCCATAAACCCGTGTCAAAGAACGCTCCGCCGTAGTCCTTTTGCTTTAGACAAACATAGAACTTGCAGCCCATTCCCACAAGAATATGCACAAGACCGAATGCAATTGAAATAACCATAAGCGTCAGCGCGTCTTTTTGCGGGTCAAGCGTCGGCCACGGCAGAATCTGCGCCATTGTTACGTCTGCACCCGTAAAGTGATTGTAGAGCACTGCGGGGGCATCGCCGAATATACTGCCGAACACAAGTCCCCAGAAAAACGTGGAAATACCGCAGTACTGAAACAGCTTTAAGTTGTTTCGCATTTGGCTGTCGGGCTTGAATATTTTTAAAACAATCCCGATTACTACTACCATCAGCAGTCCGTAACCTGCGTCAGAGAACATCATTCCAAAGAAGAAGTAGAAAAAGAACGCAAGCAGCGGAGTTGGGTCTATGTCAGCGTGAGACGGGGGAGAGTACATCTTTACTATTCCCTCTGCCGGCTGTGAAAACTTATTGTTTTTCAGCTTTACGGGAGCGTCGTCGCCGGCGTCATTAAACTCAATGTGGCATACGGCAACTCTGTTGCAGAGCCTTTCAAGCTTGTCGCAGTCCTCCTCGGGAATGTAGCCGTAAATTACAAAAACGTGACGTGAGTGGTCAAGCTCATTTATAACGTGATATTTGTCGGCTCTTATTCTAAAGTAGTCCTGCGTGTCGCAGATTTCTTTTCGTTTGCCTGCAAACGACGCAATCTCATCTTTAGCTTTTTCAGTTTCTTTTAATAATCTTTCGCTTTTTGCCCTGAGCCTTTCAGCCTTTTCTTTCGGCGTGTGGCTGGTGGGACTCATAGGTTTTGCAAAGCCTGTGTTTCTCAGTACATCTTCAGCCATTGATTTCTGGCTTATCGGAGTAAAGATTACTACGCAGGTCATATTGCTTTCGGAGTGCTGAATTTCAAATTCAAATTCAAGCTTAGGATTCTGTGACGCAATCTCGGCGGCAAGGGCTTCACTGCTGTACTGCCGGGGAAAAGTTCCGATAAATACGGCGGTTGATTTTGTATCTCTCGTATTCAGCGGAATATCGAGATTCTGCCACACCTCGAGCTGTGCAAGAGTTGTATTTATTCTTACCTGCTCGGCAGCATTATCGGTACATTTCTTATCCAGTTCGGTTATACGTGAGCAAACATTGATGATGTTGCCTGCTTTTGAAGCAATTATGCCGATTTCGTCGGGGTCAACCTCACGTCTGCCTGCAAATGACGAAAGCATTCCCTTTTTTTCAGGAGAAATCTCGTCAAGTATTTTGAGCGCCTGCTCCGTAAGAGTTACGTTTCGTTCAAAAACCTGCATTTGTGAGGATAAGTCAACTTTTGAAAATCCCTTTGCAGTTTTGTCACGCTTATTAATCTGAACAAGAGAGCTGTCCTGCAAATGTTCAAGAAGTCGTTTTCTGTCCTCTCGCAAAGCAATAATACGAACGGTTTTCATTTTTAATTTTGCCAATTTTCTATCACCACACTTTGTGATTGACTAAAGTCAGTCAATAAGGTAATTTACTGCATTTTTGATTACATTTGAGCGGTTCTTTTCTGCGGTTTCGGAAATTTTATTACATTTTATTTCCGATAATGCAGAGGCTTCTTCAAGCTCCTTAATGCCGTCTGCTTTTGCTTTTTCAAACATAGCCTGTGCTTTCTTCTCAGCTTCGGCTTTTGCATATTCAATCAGCTTTTCGCAGTCTTTCTTAGCCTGCAAAACTGCTTGCTCTGCCTTGGCTTTTGCTTCGGCTTCACGCTTTTTGCAGTTGTTTTCGGCATTTAAAACGGCGTCCAACATATCTTTAGCCATAATTCATCTCCTTACTTAAAAAAAAGAGGTTGTGTGTTGTATGAATAAATATATTTTAAATACTTATAAACTCAAATATAACATATTTTTAGTAAAAAATCAATCATTATTTATAAAAATATTGTGTGTATTTTGGTCAAATTATCTGTTTTGTTGGGATTTAGCTTATAATAAGTAATTAAAAGTCAAAAAAAGGCAGTTCTTTTCGACTTGAATTTATACAATCTTAAATGAAAACTATTGAAAAAAACAAAATATTTTGCTATTCTAACATTATAAATAAATTTAATTTTAAAAGGCGACGATAATAATGGCTGAAATCAAAACTAATGTTATGAGAATACTCGAAAAAGAGGGCATTGAATACATTGCTCACGAATATCCGTATGGAAAAGAAGCTGTTGACGGGGTGAGCGTTGCAAAGCTGCTCGGTCAGAATCCCGAATATGTTTTCAAAACGCTTGTCACAAAGGGAAGTAAGGACTACTATGTTTTTGCAATTCCCGTGGCAGAAGAACTTGATTTGAAAAAATGTGCCAAAAGCGTGGGTGAAAAGTCGGTAGAGATGATTCATGTAAAAGATATTACAAAGGTTACGGGTTATGTAAGAGGCGGTTGTTCTCCGATTGGAATGAAAAAGCATTACAAAACGACGTTTCACATTACGGCGCAGGAAATTCCGCAGATTATCGTCAGCGCAGGCAGAATCGGCAGTCAGATTGATTTAAAACCGAGCGAGCTTATCCGCCTTACAGACGGACAGTGTGCTGATATTATAAAAGGATAATTTTTAAAGCTCAACTTGCCGAAAATGTAAGTATATTTTATGTAAAACTAATAAAAAGGGGCGAACAGAATTAACTGTTCGCCCTTATGTCAGTTATACAAACTTTACTGCAGTACCGTATGCAAGCACCTCAGCAGCCTGCTGAAGAACTGACGCAGATGTATATCTTACACCTACGATTGCGTCAGCGCCCATTGCCGCAGCCTGGTCTATCATACGCTGAGTTGCAATAGCTCTTGACTTTGCCATCATCTCAGTATACGACTTAAGTTCGCCGCCTGCCATTGACTTAAAACCCTGCCCCAGGTCGCTGAACATATGCTTTGACTGAATTGTATTGCCCGTAACAATCCCGAGTGTTGCGCAGTTTTTGCCTGAAACTGTTTCTGTAGTAACTAAAATCATTTTGCCACCTCATATATTTTATTAACAATATTTTACAATATATTGCTTTACTCGTCAATAGTTTCAAGCTCGCTGTCTGCAATTTTTCGAAGCTCTTTTTTGTTGAATGCATCATAAATTACGGGAATTATGTACAACGTCATAAATGTTGCGTAAATCAGACCGCCTATGCAGACAATTGCAAGCGGCTGCATCATTTCGGCGCCTGTTCCGAGTCCGACAGCCATTACAGAAAGTCCGAGAATTGTTGTGAGAGCCGTTATTAGGATAGGTCTCATTCGTGTTTTGCCTGCCTCAACAATCGCTTCAACACGCTCTTTTCCGCCACGGCGCAGTCTGTTGATGTAGTCAACAAGCACAATACCGTTGTTTACGATAATACCGCAAAGCATTACGAAGCCGACAAGCGAAACAACGCTGACGTCAAAGCCTGTTATAAGCAGACCGAGAAATCCGCCCGTGAACGCAAGAGGAATTGTAAACATAATTATAAACGGTGATTTAAGGCTTTGGAACTGGGCAACCATTATAAGATAGATTAGCACTATACCGAGCAGCAGCATAAGTACAAGCTGTGACATTGCTTCCATTGTAGCCTTGTTGCTTCCTGCATATTCAATTGAACAGCTTTTAGGAAGGTCGTAATCTTTAAACAGCTTTTCAACTTTATTTGAAACGTCCGTAAGGGTGTAGCCGTTCTTTAATGTGCCTGTGATTGAAAGATAGCGTTTCTGGTCCTGACGTTTGATTACATCTATTGTTTCCGACTTTGAAATATCGGCAATTGAAGAAAGAGAGGTCGTTTTTTCGTTTTCTTCAAGGTCTGTATAGTTTATGTCAATGCTGCCGATTGTATCGGGAGTTACACTTTTGCTTTCATCTTTTACGATTACAACATCAATGCTGTTGCCTTCGTCATTAGTAAGCGTTGTAGAGGTTTTTTTGCTTGCAACCGCAGACGCTATCTGCTGATATACCTGAGCAACGGTAAGCCCCTTTTCAGCAGCCTTTTCCTTGTCTACACTTACCTTAATTTCGGGAGAAGTTGCGCCTACTCCGCTGTCGGTTTCAAGAATTCCGTCAACAGTTTCAAGCTGTTTAGCCATATCCTCGGCAGTTTTCTTGAGTGTTTCTATATCATCGCCGTAAAGCGTGATTTCTATGCTTCCGTCACCGAGAAGTGTTGACATTGAGCTTGTAGATGAGCTGCCGCTCACGCTGATTTCACCTTTTATTTTCTTGAGATCGTCGTTTAATCTGTCGCAAATTTCGGAGCTCTTTTTAGTATATTCTTCTTTAAGAACACCGTAAGCAGTTACACTGCCCGTATCTGCCGACGATGTACCAGACATACCCATAAGGCTTGTGTTGTTTCCTGTCATTACGCCGACAATTTCAAATTCGTCATATCCGTTAAGTATATTATTAATCTGTTCGGCTGTATCAATTGTTTCTTCAAGCGTTGCGTTGTCGTCAAGCTTTGCAGAAACCTCAACCTCTGTACTGCTCATATTCGGCATAAAGCTGAATCCCTTTGCAATTGAACCAAACATACTTGCGGCAAGCAACAAAATTACGGTGAGAATTGCAAATACCTTGTGTCGTAGTACAAAACGCAGAGATTTTTCATAGCATTTAATGATTTTGCTGTTCTCGGGATTTTTTTGCTGTTTGATTTTACGAAGCATTCTTTGCCCCATAGCAGGAACAAGTGTTAATGCTATGATAAGACTTGCAAGCAGTGAGTATGCAATTGTGAGCGCCATATCGACAAAAAGCTGTCTTGTAATTCCCTCGACAAAAACAATCGGCAGGAACACGCATATTGTAGTAAGTGTTGAAGAAGCAATTGCACCTGCAACCTGTTTTGCCCCGTTAAGTGACGCCTGAATCGGAGAATATCCTAGCCCTCTTAAACGGTAAATGTTTTCAATTACAACTACCGAGTTGTCCACAAGCATTCCAACGCCGATTGCAAGACCCGAAAGCGAAATCATATTCAGTGTTACACCGCTGAAATACATAAGTACGATTGCGAAAATAACGCTTATCGGAATTGAGCAGGCTACTATTATTGTCGGTTTAATGTCGCGCAAGAACAAAAACAGAATTATTATTGCCAGAATTGCACCCAGAATCAGGTTCTGGAGCACGCTGTCAATAACAATTGAAATGTAGTCGCCCTGACTGTAGAGGTTAGTAAATTTAAGTCCTGTATTTTCTTTGCTTAACTCTTCAAAAGCAGTGTTTATGTTTTCACAAACAGTAGAGGTTGCAATGTCGCTCTGCTTTGAAAAGCTGAGTAAAACCCCTTCGTTACCGTTGATTTTGGCATAAATTTCATCAGAATTGTCTTTAAGAAAAACATCTGCAACATCGTCAAGAGTTATAACTCCTATACCGTCAATTTTGGTGTCAAAAAGCGCAAGGCTTTTTAGCTCTTCTTCATTGTCAACCTTATCACCGACACGCACCATATATTTATTGTTTTCGTCATCGGTAATATAGCCTGCGGGCATTGAGAAATTCTGAGCAGTAAGGATATTTGAAACGTTTTCAAGCGTGACAGTATTGTTCATATCCGCCTTGTTTTTTGCCTTGTCCTTTTGCTCTTTTAGGGTGTCGATTGAACCTTGAACCTCGTTTTTTGCCGAGTCAAGCTGTGTTGCAGCACTCTGTACTTCACTTTGCTTTGAAATGAGAGTTGAAAGTGCAGACGACATTTTAAAGTCGGCGCTTGACTGTTGTTTTGAGATGGTAGCAAGCGCACTGTCAACAGAAACCGACTTGTCGTCAAGTCCGCTTATTGCAGTGTCAAGCTGTGCTATGCCGCCATTTATTACTGCGATTTTGTCTGTCAGCTCTTTAAGCGAGGAGTCAAGATTTGAGGCGTCTGTTCCAAGTTCTGCAAGTGTTTTGTTAATCTTCTCAAGCGAGCTGTCAACCGTTGAAAGAGCCGCATTTGTTGACTCAATTGCAAGCGCAAGTCCTTCTTTTCTTATATTATAGGGTTTTAACTGTTCGTCAATTTCTTCAAGCTGTTTTTCAAGCTGTTTATATTCTTCGCTTTCCTTGTCAAGGGAAGCCATCTGTTTTACTATATTAACATAATTGTCGTTTATCTGATTAAGGGTATTTAGCGTATCGGTGAGCTGTTGCTTTTGTGCAAGCAACTGTTCGTATGAGGATTTGATTGACAAAAGCGCCTGATAAGCCGTTTCAAGTGTTTGCTTTGTCTGTGTAAGAGATGATTTTTGGTCAAGAAGCTGCATTTTTGCAGATAAAAGCTGTGTTTTTCCGCTTTCAGCGTTCTTCTGAGCCTGTGCAAGCTGAGATGCCGCCGATTCCTGTTGAGCGTTAATTTGCTCAATAGATGAACTTATTGTCTGATTTCCGCTTTCGGCTTTATTGATATTTTCGTCAATTTCCTTTTTGGCGCTGTCAAGCTTTTCCTCTGCGTCAGAAAATTGATCGTCAAGCGCTGCTGAAATTTTTATGTTGAGCGCATCTATTTTTTTCTGGGAAACTACAATGTTTTCTTTTTCCACAACAACACCTTTGTCTGAAACAGAGGCTACGCCGTCGATACCCTCAAGCTTATTTATAAGCTCGTTGCTGACATATTCGGAAAGCTCGTTTCTTTCTTTGCCCTCATATTCAACAGCTGTCATTGCAACAGGAAGAATACTCGGATTTGCTTTGATAAGATAGGGCGTACCTACTTCGTCGGGCCAGCTGTCCGATATTGTGTCAAGGCTTGAACGTAAATCAACAGTTGCCGTGTCCATATTTGTGCCGTCCTCAAATTCAATAATGAGTACCGAGTAGTTTTCGGCAGAATTTGATGTTACTTCCTTAACGTCGTCAATAGTTGAAATAGACTGCTCAAGTGGTTTGCTTACGGTTGCTTCAACAATTTCCGGGAGTTGCCCGCCGTAAGTTGTCATAATCATCGCATATGGAAAGTCCATATTTGGCATTAAATCGGGCGTCATTTTAAGAAACGACACAATGCCGAGTACTATGATGATTACAATGCTGACAAAAACTGTCATTGGTTTTTTTACGCTGAATTTTGATAGCATGCTTGTAACTCCTGAAAGATAAATTAATTATTGAACTGCGCCGTTCTTGATTATTTCAAGCTTGCGCAGATAATTTTTTCTGATTATATCGCAGTCCATTCCTACTACAAAGACGTCAAAAATTGAGTTTTTAAGTACCTGCGTAAGAATTTGTGAGAGAAATCTGACATCATCGTCGCTTCTATATTTGAGATTATCTTTGTTAAATTGCTTTGATAATTCCTGCAATGAAGCAAAGCCGTCAAATCTGTTGAGCATATATTCTGAAATCAAATCGTCGTTTGCACGGAGGTTTTTCAACAGATTTTTAAGAAGTGTCTTTTGCTTTTTGTCATTGCCAAATTCTGCTATTATGTCAAACAGCTTTTCATATGTATAGAAAATATCGCCGTTTGAGTATTGTATTGCCTTGCGGCAGCGCGCAACCGAAATATCTATGAAGGTTTTAGTAAGCACTTCAACAAGGTCAACCTTATCGTCAAAATATTGATAAAAGCTTCCTCTTGAAATATTAGCCGCTTTTATTATGCGGTTTATGCTGATTTTTTCTGTAGAAGAGCTTGAAAACTCATTCATAGTAGCGTTTATAATTCTTTGCCTTTTTTTCTCGGGAAGATTGTAAAATGTCTTTTTAATCACAATTAGCCGCCTCCTAATTATTGTGACAACTTATCATATGAACACTTGTCATAATTATAATTCCATTAAAATTCAATGTCAATATTTTCGGACAATTGTATTGTGAAAGTTTTATGAATTTTGGGTGAGAAACTTGTGTAAAACAACAAAAAGCAGGACGGTTTAACCGTCCTGCAAGAAAAACTGTTATAATTGCACACTGTCTGTTTTACCTCGGGAAACTGCCTCTGTAATAGCGAGAAACAGAATAAACAGAGGAGTTGTAATCGGCTGGGCAATGTTTACAACGGCTTGCACCGAGTAGCAGATAACCGCAGAAACGCATACGATTGAAAGCGGATTTGAAAATGATTTTTTTACCGCTCTTGCAATTGTTCCTCCTACAATCGACAAATACGCAATAAGTCCTGCGGCACCTATCGTGATAAGGTAGTTAAGATATTCATTGTGAGCCGCGTTTGTCGAGGTGTCGCCAAACTTGGAAAGCTCGCCGAAATACGGCGCAAAAGCATAGTAGAAAGTGTCGGGGCCCGTGCCGAAAAGTTTTTGCAGGAATGAAAAATCACCGAAAATTTCAAAAGATTTTATCCACATAAAGCCTCGGTGCGTGCCCCAGCGCTCGTTAAAACGCAAAATCGAGGTAAAGCCGCCAAGCTCAGTTTCGGTGTCAAAACAACTGAAATACATCACAGCTGACATAACGGCAATAACTATGGTGGCAAAAAGAGAGCCGAGAATAATCGGAACAGCTTTAGGAAGTGTAAGATTAGGTTTTTTAATGTCAATTACATAAAGCAAACCCGTAATCACGGCAGAAATTCCGATTAATACAAATCCTATATTTGACTCGACAAACAGCTTTTGAAACTGATCGATATCCTTTGTTTCGCAACCGAAGGACTGAGTGAGAATAAGGGTGAAAAATCGCAGAATCTTTGCCGAAGCAAGCATAACGGTAAGGCAGAGAAAATATCTTTTTAGTCTTGAAATTTTTCTTGAATACCAAATCAGCATAACAACAAGGAACACGCTGATTCCAAGAATGCCAGAATCACTGTCGGCTGTCATAAGAGCCATAAATCCCAACGCAGAAGATACAAGATAGAATATTCTGTACATTGTGTTTTTTGTGTGTACCGACATTGTAATGACAACGGGCAGCATAACGCAGATAAAGCTTGACATAAGGTTTTTGTTGCCTATGGTTGAAGTAAAGTCCTCAATTGTCGAGGGGTCAAGCTGTGTGTACATACCAAGCGGGTCAATGTAGCAGAAGTTGAGCACCGACAAAAGATAAACAACCGCCGAGCCTGCCGCAAGCGCAACAAAAACGTATTCCATAAAGTGGTAACAGCGTGTAATGACAAAGTAAATTCCAACATAAAATACCATCAAAACAAGGCCGTTATTTCTTCCGCTCATAGAGCCGAAAAGTGCGTCGGTTGTTTGATTTGAAAAGATAGTTGAAATTATGCAGACAATAAGAAACGCAATCATTGCCCAGTCGGTAAACGAAAATTTCAGAGATGCACCGCATTCACTTACAGCCATTTCAGGCGGGCTGTCTTGTTTATTGCCACCGTATGCAAAATAAAGCATAACAGCCTCGGCTATAATTACAACTCCTGTCAGTGCAAGGAAAAAGTAGTATTTGTCGTGGCGAATGTTAAAATATGCATTAGACGCAAACAGCGGAAAAACGGTAAACATCAGCACAAGGTAGTAGCTTAGTACGGCGTGCCTTGTGGAGTATTTTTCCACGAGCTTTGGGTTTTCGTTGTTCTTTTTAATATTGCTCATCTTATTTGCCTTTCAATAATATGCTGTAGTTTTATATGATTATTACTTTAACAAAGATATGTATCGGTAAGATAGACGATAATTTAGATTAGTTTGGAGTGTTGAGAGTGGAGCGTGGAGTTTTGGTTGAGTGGATAGGTTGCAATAATTCAAAAGTTTAAAGCCCGAATTAATTTATATGCGGTGTTGCCGGTCGAGTGCCTCGACACGCAAATTTTAAACGTTGACTTTTCTCACAGACTTTATTAATTACACTACATCATAATGTAGGGAACGGTCAAGACCGTTCCGATTACCTATAGGTTAGCTGTAAACCCACGGAACAGTCAAGACTGTTCCCTACACTGAAATGCTAAACGTCACCAACATATCGACATAAATTCAGCAAACAAACCTTTCCACACAACACGCACTATTATAAATTCGGAAATTTGCCAGTCGAGGCACTCGACCGACCATTAACTCCACTCTCCACACTCATATAAATTATTATTAGTTAATTAAAAGTAATATCTATATAATTGATAGCTATTTAATTTTATACTGTATGACCCATATTGTCAATAAAATCGGCTCAAAGTTTCACAATAAAACCTTGAGCCAAAAAAATTATTTTGCATATTGATTGAATCTTGATAAAAATGCCTGCGTTCTCGGATTCTGCGGATTGCCGATAACCTGTTCGGGAGTGCCCTCCTCAGCAATTACGCCGTCAGCCATAAATATGATTTTGTCCGCTACATCACGTGCAAATTCAATTTCGTGAGTAACAACAATCATAGTGCTGTCAGAGGACTTAAGTCCCTTTATTACGTTGAGCACTTCGCCCGTAAGCTCGGGGTCAAGCGCCGAGGTCGGCTCGTCAAAGCAGAGTACGTCAGGATTCAGCGCAAGCGCCCTTGCAATTGCAACACGCTGCTGCTGACCTCCGCTTAAATTACAGGGATAAGAGTCCTTCTTTTCGGAAAGACCTACCTTATCAAGCAGTGAAAGAGCATTTGTTTCAATAAGTTCCAAAGCCTCTTTATAGCTTTTTGCACCCATAAATTCTCCGCTCGTTTTTATCTGCTCTTTTGCAAGCATCCTTGGAGCAAGGGTAATGTTTTCAATCACCCTGTACTGCGGAAAAAGATTAAACGACTGAAAAACAAGTCCGAAATGAAGTCTGTTTTTTCTTATTTCAGCGTCGCTTGCTTTGGTTTTGCTTCCGCAGTCAAGCAGGGCGTTGCCGTTTACCGTGATTTTTCCGCCTTGCGGTGCTTCAAGAAAATTAAGACATCTCAAAAGCGTTGTCTTGCCGGAGCCTGAAGAACCGATAATCGCCAGAACCTCGCCCTTTTCAAGCGAAAAGCTTATATCTTTTAAAACCTGAGTTTTTCCAAAGCTTTTTTGTATATTTTCAACCTTTAACAGCGACATATCTGTTCCTCCTTAACCCTTGTAGTAATCGAGCTTTTTCTCGATAAATGAGAAGAGAAGCGTCAGTATTCCGCAGAAAGCAAGGAAGAAAACAGCCGAGTAGAACAAAGGCCAGATAAGACCTTCCATTGAAAAATCCTTTGCGTTCATCAGTATTTCGGGAATTGCAATTACGCTTGCGAGAGAGGTGTCCTTAACAAGGGTAATAATTTCGTTGCCGATTGGAGCGGTAATTCGCTTTACAACCTGCATAAGAACTACCTTGAAGAAAATCTGCGATTTCTTCATTCCGAGTACTTGTCCTGCTTCGTACTGACCTTTTGGAATTGATTCAATTCCGCCGCGGTAAATTTCCGAAAAGTATGCCGCATAGTTAATTACAAATGCAATTAACGCAGCGTGCATTCTCTGAAAGTTAAAGCTTCCGTTTGATACAAGAGGCGGAATGTAGAACACCACAAAAAGCTGGAGCATAAGCGGAGTTCCTCTGATAATCCACACAAACGCCTTCGTAAGCCATTTAAGGGGCTTGAACCTTGACATTGAGCCCATAGAAACTATGAGTCCCAGCGGAAGTGCAAGCAAAAGTGTAATTGCAAATATAAAACAGTTATCACCAAAGCCCTTTAAGAGCTGCCCGGTAACATTGATAAATTCGTTCATTATCCCAAATCCGTTTCGTAGCTTACTTTGCTTTTACAAGAAGAAGATTCTGAAGACTGTACTTCTTGGCAATTTCCTCAAGTTTGCCGTCGTTTGCAACATCCTGAATAGCGTTGTTTATTTTCTCCAGAGTTTCAGTATCGCCCTTGCGAAGCGCAATACCATACTGCTCCTGTGCAAAGTCCTTGCCTTCAACTACCTTAAGATCAGCGTAGTCTGTACCGTTGGCAATAGTTCCGATTGACATTACGTAGTCAATGACTGCAATATCAGCTGTGCCCGACTTTACTTCAAGAAGTGCCTTTGCCTGTGAGTCAACAGAAACGTAGTTTGCCTCCTTAAAGAACTCGTCGCTTTCTGCAACTTCCTCGCCTGCTGATTTTTTTTCTGCAACAACAGTAGCGCCCTTAACAGCCTCTGCTTTTGCAAATTTATCAGCATTTTCAGCCTTTGTTACCATAACCTGTTTGTTTTCCATATAGGGTGTGGAAATTCCCATATTTGTCTGTCTGTCATCGGTAATTGTGAGTCCGTTCCAGATACAGTCGATAGTCTTTGCATTAAGCTCAACTTCCTTTGAATCCCAGTCGATTTTCTGGAAAGTAGCTTTTACTCCGAGCTTTTCGCATACGCTCTGAGCAAATTCAGTTTCAAAGCCTGTAAGCTCGCCGTTTTCATCCTTGTAGTTCATGGGCTCAAAATATGTAATGCCGATAACAAGGTCGCCCTTGTCCTGAATGTAGCTCCAGTCGCCTGTTGCGCTTTGTGAATCTGAATTGCCTTTTGATGCTTCAGATACTGATGACTGTCCGCTGCAGCCTGCAAGAGCTGTTACAGCCATAAGCGCTGAAAGAATGAATGCAGTAAGTTTTTTCATTAAAATCTCCTCCAATAAAATAGTAATCCTATTATAACATTATCACGTTAGCAAAGTAAAGTGTTTTTTAATACAAAATAAATAATATTGGTAAGAAAATATTGTAAAAAGTCCTTGATATATAATAATGCAGTATGATAAAATATATATAATATTCAACAGTATGTATTAAAAATAATTAAAAGAGGTATTTTTATGAAAAAACTACTTTCTGTATTGCTTGCATTGGCAATGGTATGTTCATTTGCGGCATGCTCGTCGTCAAACAGCAGTCAGACAACAGAAACAACCGTTTCTTCGCAGTCCGAAACCTCAGCTGAGACTGTCAGTACCGAGCATAACAAGGAAAAGCTTGAATGGGTTGACTATGGCGAATACAATCTTGAAGAGGACGTTCCTGCAAAGAACGTAATCCTTATGATTGGCGACGGAATGGGCAAGAATATTATCAAAGCCTCCGAGGTTGTAAAGGGCGATAAGCTTGTTATGAGCGGAATGAAATACAGAACGGACGTTACTACATACTCGCAGTCGGTAACAAACGGCTATGCAGAGTTTACTGACAGCGCAGCGTCGGCAACGGCTATGAGTACAGGTGTTAAAACTCTCAACGGCTGTATAGGCGTTGACCCTGACGGAAACAAGCTTGAAACAATCTGTGAATACGCTCAGTCGTTTGATATGGAAACAGGACTTGTTGCAAGGCAGGTTGTAAGCCACGCGACACCTGCCGGAATGGTTGCCCACAACAGCTCAAGAGATAACTATCCGCAGATTCTCCGTGAAATGGTAAAGGCTAATGTAAATGTAATGTTCGGCGGAGGTTCACAGTACTATACAAATCCTAAGGTTAAGAAAGCTATTGATGATAATAAATATAAGTATATCACCAAGGTTGATGAACTTGAAGCCCTTAACAAGGATGATGACAAGGTGCTCGGAATGTTTGCATATGACAATATGGGAGCTGCTGATATGGCACCGTCGCTTACAAAAATGACTTCAAAGGCGCTTGATATGCTCGATAACGACAAGGGATTTTTCCTGATGGTAGAGGGCAGTAACATCGATACCTACGAAAGTAAGTGCGATATGGAATCAACCCTCGGTCAGATGCAGGACTTTGACAAGGCAGTTGATTATGTTCTTGCGTGGGCAGAAAAACACCACGGAACGCTTGTTATTGTAACAGCCGACCACGAAACAGGCGGTGTAACGCTTCCTGATAATCCCAAACCCGAAAATATTAACGACAGTTGTTTTACCTCGGACGGCGAGCATACAAACACGGACGTATGGTTGTTTGCAAGCGGTGCGCAGTCAAAGGAGCTGTGCGAAAAAGATGTTATTGACAACACCGACATCGCAAAATATATGCGCAAAGTGCTTTCAGACTCACATAAATAATTTAAAATATGGTTTCCGAACAATTGACAATTGGAAGATTATGTGATATAAAGTAAAAGAAATCTATTTGAACGGAGTGAAAAAATGAGAAATCTTTTCTGCTGATTTTTATTTAAAGGTAAATAAAGTAACGGTGTATCCGTTTGCTTTACTGCGCCTTTTAGCGGAAAAGTTCTTGTTTTTGCTCGTGTTGATTTGTTTCTCTGATATTGCTATGCTTATATTCCGTCAAGTGGGAAAAGTTTTTGATTTTTCTATGGAATATCAGCATTGAGAGATTCCCTGTGTTTTACGGGCGGCAGAGCTTTTCTGCTGTCCGTATTTTATTTTTTAGGGGGAATTTTATGTCACTAATTGTTATTTCAAACCTGACCTTTGCTTATGACGGCAGTTTTGACAATGTTTTTGAAAATGTAAATTTACAGTTGGATACCGACTGGAAGCTCGGTTTAACAGGAAGAAACGGCAGGGGAAAGACTACTTTGCTAAGACTTTTAATGGGAAAGTACGAGTACAAGGGGAGCATTTATTCAAGCGTTGAGTTTGAGTATTTTCCGTTTGAGGTGAAAGATAAGTCAAGACTTACTTACGAGGTTGCAGAAGAAATCTGCCCCGATTATGAATACTGGAAGCTTGTAAGAGAGCTTAATTTTCTTGAAGTAAACGAGGAGGTGCTTTACCGTCCGTTTAAGACGCTTTCCAACGGCGAGCGTACAAAGGTGATGATGGCGCTTTTGTTTATCAAGGACAACAGATTTTTGCTGATTGACGAACCTACCAATCATCTGGATATGGAGGGCAGAAGAATTGTCAGTAAATACCTCAACTCAAAAAAGGGGTTTATCCTTGTTTCGCACGACAGAACCTTTCTTGACGGCTGCACGGACCACATTATGTCAATAAATCGCAGTGATATTACAATAATGAAAGGTAATTTTTCGCAGTGGTTTGAAAATAAGGAAAGACAGGACAGCTTTGAGCTTGCCGAAAACCAGAAGCTTAAAAAAGAGATTAAACGGCTTGAAAAGACTGCAAGGCAAAAGTCGGAGTGGGCAGACAGGTCGGAAAGGAAAAAGATTGGATTTGACCCGTTAAAGGTTGAGAAAAGTATTAGCAGACGTGCTTACGAGGGTGCAAAGTCAAAAAAGATGATGAAGCGCTCAAAGCAGATTGAACAACGAAGTTTTCAGGCGGTTGAGGAGAAGTCAAAGCTTCTTAAAAATTTAGAGCGTGAAGATGATTTAAAAATCACGCCTATTGAATATGTAAAAGGCACGCTTGCAGAATTTGAAAACGCAGCAATATCCTACGACGGCAGAACAGTTTGCAGTAATGTAAACTTTAAAATTGAAAAAGGCGACAGAATTGCACTCTGCGGAAAAAACGGCAGCGGAAAGTCAAGCGTAATAAAGCTGTTGTGCGGAAATAATATTGATTACAGCGGCAGAGTGTTTGTCGGAAGCGGGCTTGTAATTTCATATGTTGTGCAGGATACAGACGGCTTGTCGGGCAATCTGAAGGATTATGCCGAACAGATGAATATTGATGAAAGCCTTTTTAAGGCAATTTTACGCAAACTTGATTTTCAAAGGACGCAGTTTGATAAGAATATGCAGGATTTCAGCGGAGGTCAGAAGAAAAAGGTGCTGATAGCCGCAAGCCTTTGTCAAAAGGCACACTTATATGTGTGGGACGAGCCGCTGAATTTTATTGACGTTATTTCAAGAATACAGATTGAAAAGCTTATTAAGAAATTTAATCCTACAATGCTTTTTGTAGAGCACGACGCCGCTTTTTGTGAAAACACCGCAAATAAAACCGTGATACTCAGCAATGATTAGAAAGTCTGAGCATAGAAAAAAGCCACCCTTTTACGGGTGGCTGCTATCAGTCAATTTCAACCATAATCTTTTCATCGCTGCGAATTGCCGCACTGCGGGCAATTGTGCGGATAGCCTTGGCAATTCTGCCCTGCTTGCCGATTATTCTGCCCATGTCGTTCTCTGCAACGTGAATGTGATAAACGGTTGTGCCGTCCTCTGTCGGTGCGTCAGCTTCAACGTTCACCGAATCGGGATCGTCAACAAGACCTTTTGCGATTATAGCAAGTAATTCCTGCATAACATAAGTCCTTTCCTGCTTCGCAATTATTTAATTACGCCGTTTTTCTTAAGAAGTGCCTTTACTGTATCTGTGGGCTGTGCACCGTTAGCAATCCACTTCTTAACAGCCTCCTCGTCAACCTTGAACTCGCTGGGGTTCTTAAGGATGTCGTATGTTCCGATTTCCTCAATGAAACGACCGTTTCTTGGATATCTGGAGTCTGCAACTACTACTCTGTAGAAAGGAGCTTTCTTTGAACCCATTCTTCTGAGTCTGATTTTTACTGCCATGATTTTCACCTCTATAAAATTAATTAAAATATATATTCACCAAAAGCTTGGATGAATGACTTGTTTTACCGATTATTATTTCATTGGCGGCATTCCGCCCATAGGCATTCCGCCGAGGCCCGGAAGCATATTTCTCTTTTTCTTCTTGCCGTTTTTGCCTTTTGATTTTAACTGCTTCATCATCTTCTGCATCTGCTCAAGCTGTTTGATAAGGCGGTTGACTTCTTCAACCGTTCTGCCCGAGCCTGCCGCAATTCTGCGTTTCCTTGACGGATTCAAAACAGATGGATTGCTTCTTTCTTCCTCGGTCATTGATAGGATAATAGCCTGAACCCAGTCAATTTGTCTGTCGTCAATATCAACGTCCTCAAGCTGTTTGCCAAGTCCGGGAATCTTTGCAAGAATACCCTTTAGCGGTCCCATCTTTTTGACCTGTTCAAATTGCTCGTTTAAGTCGTTAAAGTCGAATTTGTTGGACATCATTTTTTGAGCCATCTGTTCGGCTTTTTTTTGGTCAATTTTGCTCTGTGCGTCCTCAATAAGGGTTAGAACGTCGCCCATTCCGAGAATACGGCTTGCCATACGGTCGGGGTGGAAAACCTCAATATCTTCAAGTTTTTCGCCAGTGCCTGCAAATTTAATAGGTTTGCCTGTAACAGCTTTAACGGAAAGAGCCGCACCGCCTCTGGTATCACCGTCAAGTTTTGTGAGAATTACGCCTGAAATTTCAAGAAGCTCGTTAAAGCTCTTTGCAACGTTTACAGCGTCTTGACCTGTCATAGAGTCAATTACAAGCAGAATTTCGTCAGGATTAACCTCGGACTTAACCTCTTTAAGCTCATTCATAAGAGCTTCGTCAATGTGAAGTCTGCCTGCGGTGTCAAGAATTACTACATCGTTGCCGTAGTCCTTTGCTTGTTTGATTGCGGCTTTAGCAATCTTGACGGGATTTTCTGTTCCCATTTCAAACACGGGAACGCCCGCCTTGCCGCCGACAACCTTTAACTGGTCAATAGCAGCGGGACGGTAGATGTCGCATGCAACAAGCAGAGGTCTGCGATTTTGCGCTTTAAGCATTTTTGCAAGCTTAGCCGCATGAGTTGTTTTACCTGAACCCTGCAAGCCGCAGAGCATAATTACTGTCGGAGGTTTTGATGCAAATTCAATTCTTGCGCCCTCTCCGCCCATAAGAGAAGTTAGCTCTTCGTCAACTATTTTTATTACCATCTGCGCGGGGGTAAGACTTTCCATAACGTCCTGACCTACCGCACGTTCGGTAACCTTGTTTGTGAAATCCTTGGCAACCTTGTAGTTTACGTCGGCTTCAAGCAGTGCGAGCCTTACCTCACGCATAGCTTCTTTAACGTCGCTCTCGGAAAGCTTGCCTTTGTTCTTCAATTTTTTGAATGCGTTGCTTAGTTTGTCTGCAAGTCCTTCAAAAGCCATAAAATTTCCTCTTATTCTTTAAGTGTGTCTGCCGTTCTTTTAATTTTGCCGGCAAGCGCTTTTATGTTGTTGTCGTGTGAATTGTCAAAGATTTCCTGCGCAACGGCTGAAATTTCTTCAAGTCCCTTTTCAAGTTCGCAGAATCTTTTGTAAAGGCCGAGCTTTTTTTCATAATCAAAAAGCTGTTGCTCACATCGTTTGATGCTGTCGCGCACGCCTTGCCTTGTAATTCCCGTCTGGTCGGCAATTTCGGCAAGCGACAAATCGTCGTTGTAGTAAAGGTCGATTGCCTTTCTGCCCGACGGCTTCAAAAGCTCGCCGTAAAAGTCAAACAGCAGTGAAACTTCAATGTTCTTTTCCATTTTTTCAGCTCCCTGCCGTACAAAAACGAAATGAGATGTAAAGTAAATTTCTTTACACCAACGAAATTATAATACATACCGACTGTTTTGTCAAGAAATTTCTGTAAAAAAGCTGTTTCTGTATTTTGTATGATATAGGTATGGATATTTTCTCGAATGAGTTTTATTAAAGAACAGTGCATTTTAAACGCTGTAAGTACAACATAAGCAGTATGATTTTTCGCCCGAATTGAAGATATAACAATAAATATTACAAACAAGACTTTTTTATAACTTGCGTTTTCGTCACATTTTACAAAAATTAAAATTTTAGTTAAAAAAGCTATTTTTTATGAGTTTTTATTTTGCATTTGTGGTATAATTGTTTTGTTAAATTAGTTGAAACAGGAGTTTTGCCTTACGGAACAAATTCTGAATATTGATAGAATGGAAAGCGCAGTTGCCCTTTTTGGAAGTTTTGACGAGAACATAAAACTTATCGAAAAGGAGTTCGGCGTTCGTATAACCTGCCGTGACAGCGAGCTTAAAATCGACGGCGAGGCTGAAAGCGTGTCAAAAGCAGGCAGGGTGATTGAAAGCCTTTTGCGCCTGATTAACCGAGGAGAATTGCTTTCGGAGCAAAACATTCGCTACTGCATTTCACTTGTCAATGACGACAGCGAGGAAAAAATTGAACAGCTTGCAGGTGATTGTATCTGCATTACTTCGAAGGGCAAGCCGATTAAACCAAAGACAATCGGTCAGAAGCGTTACTGCAATATGATTGCCGATAACACAATTACAATCGGCGTAGGTCCTGCCGGAACAGGCAAAACCTACCTTGCGGTTGCAATGGCGGTTACTGCGTTTCGCAGTAAACAGATTAACAGAATTATTTTAACCCGTCCTGCTGTTGAAGCAGGTGAAAAGCTCGGATTTTTGCCCGGCGACCTGCAAAGCAAGGTTGACCCTTATCTTCGTCCGCTGTATGACGCTCTGTTTGATATGCTCGGAGCAGAAACGTATCAGAAATACGTTGAGCGGGGTAATATTGAGGTTGCACCTCTTGCGTATATGCGAGGCAGAACGCTTGATGACAGCTTTATAATACTTGACGAGGCACAGAATACAACAAGTGAGCAGATGAAGATGTTTCTTACACGTCTCGGATTTAACTCCAAAATGGTAATTACGGGCGATATTACGCAGATTGACCTGCCCAGAGGAGCTAAAAGCGGACTAAAAGACTGCATTAAAATTCTGAAAAACATTGAGGGAATAGGAAGTTGTACGTTTGATGAGCGTGACGTTGTGCGCCATAGACTTGTTCAGGATATTATCAAAGCTTATGCAAAGTATGAAAACACAAGGACATAGTAAATTTAACATAACGCAATTGGGTATCGGGTTATGTTTAAATATAAAATCTGTTGAAAGGAATGGTTAAAATGGCAGATAACAAAATAAGAGTAGTGATAACGAACAAACAAAAGACAGTAAAAATCCCTACGGGAATAAGAATGCTTGTGCGCCGTTGTTGTAACGCAGTGCTTCAGATGGAAAAATTTGAAGGACCTGCCGAAATCAGCGTTACCTTTACTGATAACAAAGGCATAAAAGAGCTTAACAGTCAGTATCGCAACAAGGATATTGAAACAGACGTGCTTTCATTCCCGATGGGTGAAAACGGCGTTTATGATACCGATATGGAAACGGGAGCAAAGATTCTCGGCGATGTTGTAATTTCAATGGAAAAGGCAAGAGATCAGGCTGAGCTTTTCGGACATTCTCTCCAAAGAGAGGTTGGCTATCTTACTGCTCACAGCGTGCTTCATCTTCTCGGCTATGACCATATGGAGAACCTTGAAAAAGTAAGAATGAGAGAGAAAGAAGAGCTTGTTATGGAACAGCTCGGACTTCCTGCCTCATCAAGCTACATAGTTGATGACGCTTTGATTTGATATGAAAAAACAGATTTTAAGCTTTAAATGTGCCTTTCGAGGTATATGGTACACGGTTAAAAGTGAGAGCCATATGAGGTTTCATATGGTAGCGGGATTTTACGTTCTGTTGTTTTCTCTTTTTTATGATTTCTCGGTTGCTCAGACTGCTTTGTTGATTATTCTGACAGCGCTTATTATGGCTGCCGAAATTGTAAACACCTGTATTGAAGAGCTTTGCAATCTGATTTCTGACAGATACGAACCGCTTATCAGAGTTGCAAAAGATACTGCGGCGGGGGCGGTGCTTGTTCTGTCAATTGCGGCTGTAGCCGTAGCCGCAGTTTTCTTTCTCGATTTTGACGTGCTTTACGGGATTTTTCTTTTCTTTAGCGATAATCCCTTTTTGCTCGTACTGCTTTTAATTTCAGCCGTTTTTTCGGTTGTTTTTGTAAAGCTCGGCCCTGTCAAAATCAAGGAAAAGCTTTTGCGCCTAAAAGTAAAGAAATAATAAAAGGGGCATACTGTATTCGGTTTGCCCCGAATTTTTGTATAAGAGGTAATTGATGAATACTAACGATAAATCCGCTTTTGTCGCTATAGTCGGCAGACCGAATGTTGGCAAAAGCTCAATACTAAACAGACTTCTCGGACAGAAAATCGCAATTGTTTCAAGCAAGCCGCAGACCACCAGAAACAGAATTACGGGTGTGCTTACAGACGGTGAATATCAGCTTGTTTTCTTTGATACGCCCGGTATGCATAAACCCAAAAATTCACTGGGCAAGTATATGGTGCGTTCCGTAAATGAATCCGTAGGCGGAGTTGACTGCTGTATGCTCGTTGTTGAGGCAGACAAAGAACCCGGAAACACGGAGATTGCGCTCATTGAAAAATTCAAGGCACTTGAAATGCCTGCAATTCTTGCCATTAACAAAATTGATATGCTCAGGGAAAAAGACGCTTTGATGAAGCAGATTCTTGACTACACAAAGCTCTATAATTTTGAGGCTGTCGTGCCGGTAAGCGCACAGGACGGCAGCGGTATGAGCGAACTTCTGGACGAGCTTAAAAAGCAGTCGAGTGAGGGAGGTCATTACTTTGACGATGATACTCTCACCGACCAGCCCGAAAGGGTAATTGTAGCCGAGATTATCCGTGAAAAGATTTTAAGACTCTGTGACAAAGAAATTCCGCACGGTACTGCTGTTGTAATCGAAAAAATGAAAACAAGGGACAACGGTATTTTGGATATTGACGCAACTATTTTCTGTGAGCGTGACACGCATAAGAGAATAATTATAGGAAAAAGCGGCGCAATGCTCAAAAAAATCAGCACGTTTGCCCGTCAGGATATCGAAAACTTTTTTGACTGCAAGGTGTTTTTGCAGACGTGGGTAAAGGTAAAAGAGGATTGGCGCAACCGTGCGCAGATTTTGCAGAATTTCGGTTTTGATGAAAAGAATTTTGATTGATGAGAGCAGTATTAACTAAAGCGGTGTTTTCCGATTGCGGACAAATCCATAAAATGCAGGTTTCGGCATTTGCTGAACTGCTTGAAAAATATCGTGACTATGAAACAAATCCTGCGTCGGAATCACTTGAAAAGATACAAAATAAATTCAGCCAATCCTTTACCGATTATTATTTTATTATGCTCGGAAATACAAAAATCGGCGTTATGAGAGTAGTAAGATTAAGCGACACAGTTTGCAGAATATCGCCGATGTTCATTTTGCCCGAATATCAGAATAATGGCTATGCTCAATATGCTTTGTCGGCTGTTGAAAAGTTATATCCTAATGTAAATGAATGGCAGCTTGATACTATAAAAGAAGAAAGCAAACTTTGCTGTTTGTATGAGAAATGCGGATATACTCCGACAGGCAAAGAAGAAGTCATAAAAGACGGAATGACGATTGTTTATTACCGCAAGCAGGTTTAGAATTATGTAAAGCTATAGACTTATTCCAATGTAGGGAACGACCCTTGTGTCGTTCCTAATGGTTAAAATACCAAGGTGAGATTTTATGCCTTTCTTTAGCAGAAAACCGCAACGTCTGAAAAATTATGATTATTCCCGGAATAATGCGTATTTTCTTACAATATGCACGCAGAATAAAAAACATATTTTAGGAAGTATTGCAGATGGAAAGATGATTTTAAGCGAGTTCGGCAAACAGGTTGATAACCGTATTTTAAATATTGAAAAAATATGCGGCACCAAGATTGAAAATTACGTGATTATGCCTAATCATATTCATACTTTGCTTTTGATTGACGGTATAGGAACGACACAGGGGTCGTTCCCTACAGTATCTCGGATTTTGCAGAAATTAAAATCTGTTACAACATTAGATTATATTATCGGTGTTAAATCAGGTTTATATGAACCCTTTGAAAATAAAATCTGGCAAAAATCTTTTCACGACCATATTATCCGCAATAAAAATGATTATTTGAAAATTTGGGAATATATAGAAAACAATCCTCTCAAATGGAATTTGGATTGCTACTATAATTAAAATATCCAGAATCTGCTTTATATAAAATCGCACTATCCGAAAACAATAAATTCGGAGGTGTTTTAAATGGACGACTGGTATATGTGGCAGGCGTTTTTTACAACGGGAAATGTTCTTGATTACCTTCGCTACAAGAGTATTCAGAACGCAAAGGACACCGGTGCTGACACCGTTTCAAGGGAGGAAACCGATGAAATTCCGGACAGAAGGACTTATAATCAAGGAACAGAATATCGGTGAGCAGGACAAGCTTGTTTTTGCCCTTACAAAATCTAACGGCGTAATAAAAGCGTTTGTCAGAGGTGCAAAAAACATCAAAAACCAAAAGTGCGCCTCTACTTCGCTGCTTTCATATTCCCGACTCACGGTTTACAAGGGTCGGGACAGCTACATAATAGGTGATGCGCAGACAATACGCATATTTTCAAAGCTTAGAAGCGACGTCAAAAAAATGTGTCTTGCGCAGTATTTTTGCGAGCTTGCGCTCACAATTTGTCCGAGAGAGCAAAAGTCGGAGCTGTTTTTGAGCCTTATTCTGAATTCTCTGTACCTGCTCGGCGAAGAAAAGCGCAGTGCGCAGTTAATTAAGCCGTGCTTTGAAATGCGCCTTGCAAGTATGGCGGGTTATATGCCTGACCTGCGAATGTGCAGGCATTGCGGAGAGTACTGCCCCGATACAATGTATTTTTTACCAAAGCTCGGGATGCTTGAATGTGCAGATTGCCACAATAAAAACGGAGAAATTGCAATAGGGCTTAATCCGTCAGCACTGACTGCACTTCGTCACACGGTTTATGCAGACGATGACAAGCTGTTTTCATTTTCACTTTCACCGCAGGGGCTTGAAGTGCTCAATCAGGCAAGCGAAAGCTATTTAAAATACAGATTCGAAAAGGATTTCAAAACATTGACGTTTTATAAAATGATAAGTTAAGGATAAATTATGAACAGACATTACAAAACACTTGAACTTGATAAAATGCTTGAACGTCTTGCAGGCAGAACCAATCTTGACGATGCCCGTGAAATGGCGCTCAGACTTGAACCGCAGTTTGACCTGAAGAAGGTTCAGCTTTTATTAAAGCAGACCGATGACGCAGTCGTACTAAGCGGAAAATTCGGTGCGCCGTCATTCGGCGGAGCAGAAAACTGCGCCAATCAGCTCAGACGTGCGCAGGCGGGCGGCTGTCTTTCGACAGGCGAGCTTTTAAAAATTGCGCAGACATTGAGGATAATCCGCACCGTAAAGGAGTGGCACTCAAGGTTTGCAAACACCGAAACAGCGCTTGACATCTATTTCAGCGGACTGATTTCCAATAAATTTCTTGAGGAAAAAATTACCTCTGCAATTCTGAGCGAGGATGAAATCGCCGACAGCGCAAGTACGGCTTTATCGGATATTCGGCGAAAAATCCGCACTGCTTCTTCAAAAGCAAGAGAGATTCTCGATAAAATTATCCACAGCTCAACGTACATAAAATACCTTCAGGACGCTATAGTAACTCAGCGTGACGGACGGTATGTTGTGCCTGTAAGGAGCGAATGCCGCAACAACGTACCGGGACTTGTGCATGATACCTCGTCAAGCGGTGCGACTTTATTTATTGAGCCAATGGGAGTTGTTCAGGCGAACAACGATATTAAAATGCTGAAATCAAAAGAGGAGGAGGAAATTGAGCGAATCCTCTTTGAATTGTCGGCAAATGCAGGTGACTTTGCCGATACAATAATCAGAAGCTACGAAAGTCTTGCAAATCTAAACCTTATTTTTGCCAAGGCAGACCTTGCGTATTCAATGAAGGCGTCAATGCCGATTATGAATGACAGGGGTATGGTGGATATCAAGCAGGCAAGACATCCGCTGATTGATAAGGACAAGGTGGTTCCTGTTGATATTGTACTAGGGAAGTCCTTTGATACTCTCGTAATTACAGGTCCGAATACAGGCGGCAAAACCGTTACGCTTAAAACACTCGGCTTGCTTACTCTTATGGCTATGTGCGGACTTCTTGTACCCTGCGCAGACAATAGTGAATTGTCTGTTTTCAGGCGTGTTCTTGTAGATATAGGCGACGAGCAGAGCATTGAACAGTCGTTGTCAACATTTTCGGCGCATATGACGAACATTATTCAGATTATCAAGCTTGCAAACGCAGGCTCACTCTGCCTTATAGACGAGCTTGGTGCAGGAACAGATCCTGTTGAGGGTGCGGCGCTTGCTATTGCAATTCTTGAAAAGCTTCGAACCCGTCATGCAAAAATTGCCTCAACTACCCACTATGCAGAGCTTAAAGAGTTTGCGCTCCGCACAGAGGGCGTAGAAAACGGTTGTTGTGAGTTTGACGTTGCAACGCTTAAACCAACCTACAGGCTTTTAATCGGCGTACCGGGCAAGAGTAATGCGTTTGCAATTTCAAAAAGACTTGGGATGGATTTTGAAATTGTTGACAGGGCACAGGAGCTTGTTTCTTCCGAGAGCAGACAGTTTGAGGATGTAGTAGAAAAACTTGAAAAGCGCCGCCAGAGCCTTGAAAAACAGCTTGAAAACGCAAACAGACTTACTGCAAAAGCAAACACGGAAAAGCAGAAGGCAGAAAACGAAATGCTAAAAGCCAAAAAGGATGCAGAGCGTGAAATTGAGCGTGCAAAACAGGAGGCACAGCGCATAATTTCAAAAACAAGGGCGCAGGCTGACGCACTTGTCGAAGAGCTGGAAAAGGCGAGAAAAGCAAAAGAAATGAGTGCTGAGGCTCGTACAAAGCTGAAACGCGACATTGACAAGATGGAGGCGCACGCCGACCCGATTCAGGCTAAGAAAACACCGAATGAGGAATACAAGCTGCCCCGTCCGCTCAAGGTCGGCGACAGTGTGCTGATTTATGATATTGACAAAAACGCAACAGTGCTTGCGCCGCCCAACAAAGAGGGACTTGTGCTTGTACAGGCAGGAATTATAAAAACAAGAGTTGATATTAAGAATCTGAGGTTATTAAAATCGCAGAATAAGCCTGTAACAAGTCAGTTTTCAAGCAGGCGCAATGTTCCGAGCAGAATGGACGTTCGCCCCGAAACGGAGATTGACGTAAGGGGAGAAACTGCGTTTGACGCAATCAATATTGTTGATAAGGCAATTGACAACGCAGTTTTGTCGGGAGTAAGCAAAATCACGATTATCCACGGCAAGGGAACGGGAGTTCTCCGCCGTGAAATCAATCAGTATCTAAAGTCAAATAAATCGGTCAAGAGCCACCGCCTCGGCGTATTCGGCGAGGGCGAGGACGGCGTTACAATTGTTGAACTGAAATAATTGCAGAACGGTTCTCGAAAACTTTTTGGCAGGCTTCACGGACGTTCAAAAAGTTTTTACAGCGGAATATAAATTAAAGCAGGAAATGGAGCGAAAGTATGAAGAAGCAATACCTTGATACGGGAAAAATCGTAGGTACTCACGGAATAAAGGGCGAAGTGAGGATTGAGCATTGGAGCGATTCTCCCGAGTTTTTATGCGCTTTTAAAAAATTGTATCTTGATGAAAACGGACAAAGCTTTATCAAAGTAAAATCCCGTCCGCACAAGAATATAGCTCTTGCTAAAATCAAGGGCGTTGATACCATAGAATCCGCCGAAAAATTCAGAGGAAAGATTGTCTATATCAATCGTGATGATATTGTTCTTGACGAAGGTGTATATTTTGTTCAGGATTTAATCGGGCTTGAGGTAAAGGACGCCGGCAGCGGTGTTGTTTACGGTGAAATTACAGATGTTCTGAGGACGGGTGCAAACGATGTCTATGAAATCACAGACAGCGAAAATAAAAAATACTTTGCACCTGTTATTGACGAAGTGGTTGAAGAAATCAACGTTGACGGCGGTTTTGTGCTTATTCGCCCGATGAAAGGAATATTTGATGATGAGGATTGATATAATAACCTTATTCCCCGAAATGTTTGAGCCTGTTTTAAACGAGAGCATAATCGGCAGAGCGCAGAAAAGCGGTGCAATTGAAATTGTATGCCACCAGCTTCGTGATTATGCCTTTGACAAGCACAGGCGGGTTGACGATACTCCCTACGGTGGCGGAATGGGTATGCTTATGAAGGCCGAACCGATTGCGCTTTGCTTTGAAGATATATGCAAACAGACAGACCAAAAACCTCATTTCGTTTATATGTCGCCGCAGGGAAAAACGCTGACCCAAAAACATTTAAAGGAACTTTCAAATATTGAAAACATATGCATTTTGTGCGGTCATTACGAGGGTGTTGACCAACGGCTGTTAGATACCTTTATTGATGAAGAAATTTCTATAGGCGACTATGTGCTTACGGGCGGTGAACTGCCTGCAATGGTGTTTGCCGACGCACTTGCACGAATGGTTCCCGGTGTGCTTTCAAATAATGAGTGCTTTACCGAGGAAAGCCACTTTAACGGACTTTTGGAATATCCGCAGTACACAAAGCCGTCAGAGTGGAGAGGCATAGAAGTTCCCGAGGTGCTTTTAAGCGGGCACCACGCAAATATAGAAAAATGGCGCAGGGAAAAAAGCCTTGAGGTTACACAGCAAAAGCGCCCTGATTTGCTGAATGATAACTGATATTCGTTATTTATGTATGAAAATTTTAATCAAATCTTGTAAAATTGCACAAGAAACGATTTGATTTTTTGACTTCAAGTGAATATTAATACGAAATTATTTTAGTATATTGACCTTGATAATAAAAAAGATTATAATAAGTATTAAATCAAGCCTTTAAGGTTTTTTCGGTTTAAATTATAATGTGTCAGAGAGGGTTTTCAAAATGTATGTTAAGGAAGTTTTAGTTCAGAACAAAGCCGGCTTACACGCTCGCCCGGCAACTTTCTTTATCCAGAAGGCTAACGAGTACAAGTCAACAATCTGGGTTGAGAAGGAAGAGCGCCGTGTTAACGCAAAGAGTCTTCTTGGCGTACTTTCACTCGGTATTATCGGAGGAACAGAAATCAAGATTATTGCTGACGGCTCGGACGAAACCGAGGCTGTTGAAGGTCTTGTTGCTCTTGTAGAATCAGGTTTTACTGAATAATTGTAAACTCACAGCATTTTTAGGGCGGAATTATCCGCCCTTTTTGTTTTTTGGAAGTTGGTGAAATTATGAATCCTAAAATGCAGCAGCTGCGCAAAAAGGCAATGGCTTTGCCGCTTTTGCCGGGTGTTTATATTATGCACGGTAAAAGCGGAGAAATTATATATATCGGTAAGGCAAAGGCACTTAAAAATCGTGTCAGCCAGTATTTCGGCTCGCAGAATAATCACGCCGAAAAGGTACGCAGAATGGTTGACAATGTGGACGACTTTGAGTATATTATCACCGACAGTGAGTTTGAGGCTTTAATTCTTGAATGCAGTCTTATAAAACAGCACACGCCTAAGTACAACATTCTGTTAAAGGACGATAAGGGATACAGCTACATCAAGTTAAGTGCGGGCGACTGGGGCAAGCTTTCTTATGTTCTTCAAAAAGCGGACGACGGAGCGCAGTATATCGGCCCGTACAAGAGCAGTTACTATGTAAAAAGTGCAGTTGAGGAAGCAAACAAAATTTTTATGCTCCCGACCTGCAACAGGCGTTTCCCGCAGGACTTCCGCAAAGGCAGACCTTGCCTTAACTACCACATTAAGCAGTGTATGGCGCCCTGTACAGGCAGAGTGAAGCTTAAAGATTACAAAGAAAGTCTTGCACAGGCGCTTGATTTTTTAAAGGGTGGTTCATCAAACTCGATTAAGCAGCTTACTGCACAAATGGAAGAAGCGGCAGAAAATCTTGAATTTGAACGTGCCGCAAGAATACGTGATAAGATAAACGCAGTGAAAAAGATGGGAGATAAGCAAAAGGTTGTCGCCAACAGGGTGCTTGATGAGGACGTTGTTGCAAGCTTTACAGACAACGGTAAAATCTGCTTTCAGGTTTTCCGCTTTGAGGGCGGCAGACTTTTTGACCGGGAAAGTTTCATTTTTGACAGCGGCGACAGCGAAAGCGAATACGAGGAATTTTTGCTTGGCTACTACACAATCAGAAATGATATTCCAAAGAATATTGCGATTGACAGGGGATTTGATGGTATAGATGCAATTTCACAGTGGCTGAGTGAAAAAAGAGGCAACAAGGTTAATGTAACTGTTCCGCAAAGGGGAGAGCAGGCACAGCTTGTTTCAATGTGCCGTTCAAATGCCGCAGAAGCGCTTGCACAGAAAAAGGGTGCAACGGTGCGTGAATTCGGTGTGCTTGAAGAACTTAAAGAAACTCTCGGACTTGAAAAACTGCCTGAATATATAGAATCCTACGATATTTCAAACCTTGCAGGAACAGAAAACGTTGCGGGAATGATAGTTTATAAAAACGGAAAGCCGCTTAAATCGGCGTATAGAAAGTTTAAAATCAAAGGCTTTGAGGGTCAGGACGACTATGCTTCAATGGCTGAGGTTATTTCACGCCGATTTGACGAATACTATAAAGCAGACAACAAATCAGAGGGCTTTGGAAGGCTTCCCGATTTAATCTTGCTTGACGGCGGAAAAGGACAGGTTGCGGCTGTTAAACAGGTTCTTGAAAAAATGAACATAACCGTACCTCTTTTCGGTATGGTAAAGGACGACAGACACCGCACCCGTGCAGTAACGGGTGACGGTGGAGAAATTGCAATCAGCTCAAAGCGTGCGCTTTTTACCTTTTTAAGCAAAATGCAGGATGAGGTTCACCGCTTTGCAATCGGTTATCACCATGCACGCAGGAGCAAAAACACCTTTAAAAGCTCGCTAACAAATATTGACGGTGTGGGAGAAGTCAGGGCAAAGTCGCTGTTAAAATACTTCAGAACGATTGACAATATTTCAAAGGCTGATTTAGAGGAACTTGAAAATGCACCTAAAATGACAAAGGATACTGCACTTGCAGTTTACAAATATTTCCACTTGGAAGACAAAGAGTAAAATTTTGTTGTAAAATATGGTGTAATGTGTTATACTTACAGCAGAAAATATATTTTAAAGGAACAGTACTATGCGTGTAATCACAGGTTTTGCAAGAGGCAGACGTCTTGAAACCCTTGAGGGAGAGGACGTAAGACCTACTACCGACAGAATTAAAGAAGCTGTTTTTTCAATTATCCAGTTTGAAACCGAGGGAAGGGCGTTTCTTGATTTGTTTGCAGGCTCGGGACAAATGGGTATTGAAGCGTTAAGCAGAGGCGCAAAAACAGCCTCTTTTGTTGACAACTCCAAGAAATCTCTCGATACGGTTAAGAGAAATCTTAAAACAACTAAGCTTGAACAGAACGCAAAAACCTTTGCAATGGATTATCAGAGCTTTGTTTCAATGTGCAGCGAACGCTTTGATATTGCGTTTATTGACCCTCCGTACAAAACGGGAATGCTGCAAAAGGCGCTTGAGCTTGTGCCCGAGATTATGAACGAAACAGGCGTAATTATAGCGGAAAATCCGCTTGATGAAGAAATTTTGTCGAATTACGGTAATTTTGTACTTGACAGACAGTATCGCTATGGTAAAATAAAAATAAGTACATTCAGACATAAGGATTTTGTGCAATGAATAAAACGGTAATTTGTCCAGGCAGTTTTGATCCGGTCACTCTCGGTCATGTTGACGTTATTAAGCGTTCGGCAAATATGTTTGACCGGGTTATTGTCGGCGTGCTTGTGAATTCCTCAAAAACCCCGTGCTTTTCTATTGATGAGCGAATAGGATTTTTAAAAGAGGTTACGCAGGACATTCCGAATGTTGAGGTTGTAAGCTTTGACGGCTTGCTTGCCCAGTATTGTAAAGAAAGAAATGTTGACGCAATTGTAAGGGGTTTGCGTGCGGTTTCGGATTTTGAATACGAATTTCAGATGGCTATTACCAACAAAAAGCTCAATCCTCAGCTTGAAACAATTTTTCTTATGGCAAATTCGGAGTCTATGTATCTTAGCTCAAGTATGGTTCGTGAGGTTGCCTCAATGGGCGGAGATATCAGCAATTTCGTGCCAAAATGTATTCACGACAGAATAGTAAAAGGAATTTCAAATATCAAGAAATAAACTTAATTCAGATTGGATTATATAAGGAGTGGAAAAAATGAAAGTTGATGATTTAATTCTACAGCTTCAGGACGTTATCAGCGATGCAAAGTCAATGCCGTTTTCAGGCGGAAAGGTTATGGTAAGCAGCGATGAAATCTATGATATTATCGACCAGATTCAGGACGCTATGCCTGCCGAGGTAAGACAGGCAAAGAATATTGTTGCTGACAGAAAGCAGATTCTTACCGAGGCTAACCGTGAGTCTGAAAACATAATTAGAGCCGCCGAAGAACGCAAAAAGGCAATGCTTAATCAGAATGAGATTGTCAGAGAGGCTCAGGCAAAGGCAAAAGAAATTGTTGACGATGCAAAACAGAAGTCAGCCGAAATCAGAAAGGCTGCCAATGTTTACGTTGACAGCATCATCAGACGTACAGAGGACAGCATATCTGCTCAGCTTGATGAAATTAAGAAAACAAGAGCAAATATTTTAAATTCTCAGAAGTCAAAACAGAATTGATAAATTATTAAGTGAAAGAACGCTGAATTGCAGAAAATGCATTTCAGCGTTTTTTTATCAAAGATTAAATAAATGTTTTATATATTCGGAATATAAGTTTTAGTAATTTCCGATTATAAAATAGCTTAAAAAAACTGTAAAATATTATTTTATCCTTTTATATGCTAAAATATTTCAAAATATTAATTAATTTATATTGACTTTTGATATAAATATGATAATATAATTACAAAGAGCTCTTTTAACACATTAAGACAAAATTATGATAGAAGTAATATTGAGTTATCGTATCTGGACTATTATGGTGGTTTAGTAGCATCATCATGGTCTGATAATTATACAAAACTTCAGGAAGGAATTACTTGTGGCGGACAATACGATAACAACGATAATCTGGTTGGAACTTATTATTGTAGTGTCGGTAACATAGTTAATTTATGGTATCTCGTATGTTATTAAATAAATTAAAATACTGGGTTTTAGTGTTTATAATTACTGTATTATCAGTTGCCTTATATGGTTGCAGCAGTAATTCTCCAAATATTGAAAACACTACGTCAAAAGATGAAGATACTACTGTTGCTGAAACTTCAACAGTTAATGAATACGAAACTTTCTTAGAGGACGGCTCTAAATACAATATCGACCTTACGGCAAAATATAACGAAAAGGAAAACACCATTGATACAATCCTTACAAACAACACCGAGAATCTTCATGTTTTTCAAGAGTCTGAGCATTTTGTCTACAAGCAAAATGGCAACAAATGGGATAATATTACATTTAGTTATGGTGCTTTAAGCACGTGGAGTCCTGAAGTAGCATTGCCTATAGACGGAGAAAATACACTACATAATTCTATACCTGCATATCCTTCCTCTAACGACAACGGAAACGACATAAACGAAGCGAGGAAAACAAAATATTTCACTCCGGGAAAGTATAAAATTGCCGTTAGGGTAAGCGTTTGCGACCCGTTGGAGTATATGGAAATAAATAATGACGGTAAAATGGAAACCTTTCCGCGTTATGACAAAAACAGATTTACATTTTTGAAAGAGGCTTATTTTATTGTTGAATAAGTACGTTCTACATTACAATTAAAAAATTACGGCTGTTTTACCAAAAAGGTGAAACAGCCGTATTGTTATACTTAACTATATTTTTTAAATTATAAAGAAAAACAATACTCCAACCGTTATGCTCAACAGCATTGCGGCGAGAACATCTCTTATAAAGTGAACGCCTGCAAGGATTCTTGAAAGTGAAATCAGAAACGAAACAGACAATGCGGCAATGCCAAGCTCAACATTTATATAGAAAATTGCAAATGAAATTATAAATGCGCTTGCTGTGTGTCGGCTGGGCATACTCTGCCCTGTTGTTGTTTTGCCGAAAAGGGAGGACGTGTTGTATTTTTCATAAGGTCTTTGTTCGTTAATTATCTTTCGCAAAGCCGTTACAAGCAAAAACACGCCGAGAGGAACAAGGATTATTTTAAAAAGGTCGGTAGGATTGCTGAAAAACACATAGACAATCAGCACGGGATAGCCGATGAACAGCACAAGCGGCAGAAAGACGTAGCAAAATTTCAGCGTATTTAAAGCCCAATTTCGCTCTCTAAAAAAATTGATAATCCGTTTGTAGTTCTTCTCGGTAATTTTAAACATCTCCGTTTATGTTGATTTTCGTTTTTATTCTAACATATGAGTTAAACTATTTCAACATTGTATTTTTCAAACCAGCAGTCAAGCTCAATGATATAAGCAAGAATCTGCGGAGCCTGCATAAGCTGACCGTACCACGGAGTTGTGATTGCGTCGGGGTTTTCAATAATACGCTCAATTGATTTTTTGTTGAGAATTTCTGTGAGTTGATTTTTCTTTTCGAGAATTAATTTTACCCTTTTTACACATTCATCAAAGTAAACGGGATTGTGAGTTTTGGGATACGGGCTTTTCTTTCGCCAGCAGATTTCCTTTGGCAGAATATCCTCAAACGCTTTTCTTACGATTCCTTTTTCACGGTTGCCGTAAGCCTTTAAGCTCCAGGGCATATTGTAGGCGTATTCAACAAGTCGGTAGTCGCAGAACGGTACTCTTACTTCAAGACCGCTGAACATTGAACACCTGTCCTTGCGTTCAAGCAGACATTGCATAAACCAGTAGAAGTTTAAGAAGAACATTTCTCTCATACGTCTGTCTGTTTCACTGTCGCTTTTTAGCTTCGGTGCAAGATTTATGGTGTCAAGGTATCTTTGGCGCACGTATTCCTCGCCGTTTTTCAGTATTCCGTCTTTTAGAATAAACCTGCGTACGTCCTGACTTTTTGACCAAGGAAAGCAGTCGTCAAAAAGTATGCTTTTGTCGTGATACCAGGGATAGCCTCCGAACAGCTCGTCGGCACATTCGCCCGAAAGAGCAACGGTGTAGTTTTGCTTTATCTCTTTGCAGAACAGCAAAAGTGACGAGTCAACGTCAACGTATCCGGGCAAATCTCTTGCCTCAACGCTGTTGTAGAGTGCGTCTACAAGCGCTTTGTTGTCAAGAATGACCTCGCGGTGGCGGGTGTCGGCATTGTCAGCCATCATTGAAATATATTCGTAGTCGGCGTTCGGCTGAAAGCGGCTTTTTTTAAAAAATTTTTCGTTGTCACGGTATTCAACCGAGTAGGTGTTGATTTTTCCGAGCTTTCGCTCTTTGTAATATTCGGAGGCGGTTTTTACTATAATACTGCTGTCAAGCCCTCCCGAAAGGAAAAAGCAGAGAGGAACATCGCTGACAAGCTGTCGCCTTATTGCGTCAGTCAAAAGACTTCTCGTCTTTTCAATAGTATCATTTTCACTGTCGGTATGCTCTTTTGCTTCAATTCTGTAGTATTGCTCACGGCATAGAATGCCGTTTTTGTAAATTGCACATACACCGGGGTTAAGCTCGTGCACTCCTTTGAACACTCCGCAGGACGGAGTTCTTGCAGGGCCGAGGAAAAAGATTTCGTTAAGCCCCTGTTCGTCAATTTTGGGCTTTACAATTGTACTTGCAAGCAGTGCTTTGATTTCCGAGCCGAAAATCAATCCGCCCTTGTACTCGTAATAAAAAAGCGGCTTAACGCCTATTTTATCCCTGCAAAGGAAAATTGACCTGTCACTGCTGTTGAACACTGCAAACGCAAAAATCCCGTTGAGCTTATCCGCACACCGAGAACCGTATTTGATATACATTTTAAGTACAACCTCGGTATCGCTGTGCCCCCTGAAATGAAAGCCGTCAGCACGAAGCTGTTCACGCAGAGCCTCGGTGTTGTAAAGCTCACCGTTGTAGACAATTGTATATGTCTTTCCTTCGTGGGTTACCGACATAGGCTGTTTGCCGTTTTCGCGGTCAATTACAACAAGCCTGCGGTGAATAAGTGCAGTGTTTTTATTGATATAAATTCCGTTTTCATCGGGACCTCGTTTATCAAGCGTTTGTGACATATTGTTGAGCAGTTTCATCCTCATACTCATATCAGCGTCACGTTCAATCCAGCCTGCTATTCCGCACATAAAATTTACCTCCGTAATAAGTTATATATTATCTTTTTGTTTGATAGATTTAATTGAATATAAAAAGCATACTGCAACTCCGATAAGTGCTGCGGCGGAAATTACCGTTCCTCCGTAAAACTGTGATGTTTCAACCGTTGATGTTGAAAATACCTCTGTACTCCCTAAAAAGCACATTGCACCGAAGTGAGTGAGCAAAGCGGTAATAATGCCTTGAATAATTCTTATGCAAAAAAATAAAAGTTTATTTACATTTACTTTTCCCAAAGCTGAGTAAATCTGAAAATGAACACATAATCCGCCGAACCCTATTGCAAAGGCTGTCATTTCAAGTGTGCAGTTTTTCGACATACCGTCCGCAGCCGAGCACACCTCAAGCAGACAGCAAAGCATATTTTCAGCCGATTTATCGCTGATTATCTGCCCGATAATTTCAATGAAAGCTGAGAATAAAACAACAAAAGCACATATGCTGATGATTCCTTTTGTGCTTTCCAACGCCGACTCCACAACTGCTGTTCCGATTGAACAGGAGGGTGCAGGCGGTTTGTTGCAAAAGTAATTTTCATTTTTGCGCTTGTCAAAAAAATTTATTATAATTCCGAGCAGAATTACCGAAATAATCTGCGAGCATAAAATTATCGCTCCTATGGTTTTACTGCCGTAAAGCGAAGCGCCGACAAAATTAATAATAAATCCCGGTCCTGCGCACACGGCAAACAAAGACGCCTTCTGCGCTTCTTTTTGAGAAACAGCTCCTATTTTTGCAAGCTCTGAAATTCCCTTTGCACCAACGGGATATCCTCCGAGGACGGAAAGCAGAATAACAGGAGCAAAACTGCCCGAAAGACCGAAAAGTTTTTTTGTAATTTTCCCCATCGGTTTGGCGAATTTTTGCGCCAGACCGCTTTTTACAATAAAAGACGATGCCGCCATAAACGGAAACAGCGATGGTATTAAAACATTAAGGCAAAGGCTGATTCCGTTCAGAGCGCCCTTTGAACAGCTTTCGGAGAAAATCAGAATTGAACCGCAGACAGCAAAAGCCGATAACGCCTTGAAAACCGTTCCTGCTTTTCCGACTGCTGCACTAATATACATATCAATCACCACTAATATATATGATTGAATATGCATAAAAATAAATAATATAAAATTTTTGGGAGAGATTTTTTTGCAGAAAAATAAGGATAAACATAACTCGGGCGGTTATGCGCCTTTTGGTCTTGATATGGGAGGTATGCCCACGATAGAAATGCTCGGCAACAGGCGCATTACGCTTGAGGGATCAACTGGGATTTTGCTTTATGAGAGCAACAACATAAAGATTAATACAAACAAAATGGTCGTTTCGTTTTGCGGCAGAGGGTTGTGCGTGAGGTGCATTTCCTGTTCGTGCGTAGAGATTGACGGGTTTGTCACACAAATTGAGTTTCTTACATGATACTAATCTGTGATTAAAAGCGGATTTTTTCAGAGTTTAGAACGGGGTGATTTTATGTTAGTGCAGTTTATCAGATTTTTCAGAGGATATGTTGACTTTACTGCAAGCGGAAAGTTTCCCGAGCGTTTTCTCAATATAACTTCACGCTACGGAATTAACCTATGGAATGCAAAGCCTTCAAAAAAGTCTATTAACGCTTCTATGTATATAAGCGACTACCGAAAAATACGCCTTGCGGCAAAAAAATCAGGCGTAAAAACAAAAATGTCGTCTAAGCACGGACTTCCGTTTGTTGTAAATAAATACAAATCGAGAATAGGAATCCCGATTGGCACAGTTGCAGGAATAATTCTGATTGCGGTGCTGTCAAATTTTATCTGGTCAGTCAGCATTATCGGGGCGCAAACCGTCAGCGAAACAAAAATTAAGCAGGTACTGTCGAAAAACGGGGTTGAAACAGGATGTTACAAAAACAACCTTGACGTGCAGAAAATTGAGCGTGATACAATGCTTGAAATTGATGAAATCGGCTGGATGAGCGTTAATATTACGGGCAGTATTGCGTCAATTGAAATCAAGGAAAAGGCAAAAAAACCAAAAATTGATTCAAATACAGCTCCGTGCAACGTAAAAGCAAAATGCGACGGAGTAATTACGAATATAAAAGCGAAAAAAGGTGAGGTGCAGGTAAAAAAAGGCAGTGGGGTAGCAAAAGGAGATTTGCTTGTAAGCGGTATAATCGAAACGAAAATGAACACCATACAATATGTGCGCGCAAACGCAGAGATGTTTGCCGACGTCATATATAAAAAAGAGTCATCCATAAAAAGCGACTACGAATACACCTTCCCGAACGGTGAAAAAACTTATCGGGACAGAGCTTTTTTGATGTGGTTTGAATTTCCGTGCAGTATGTCGTTTTCATCATACGAAAACTCTGTTTACAGCGAAAATTCGCAGAACGTAATTTGTAACGATGTAGTACTTCCGATTGGAATAAAAACAAAAATGCAGTTAAATTTAAAGAGTGTTGAAAAGAAGCTTACAAAAACTGATGCGGAAAAAATTTTTATGAACGATTTACTGCTTTTTGAAACGTTTGAAAAACCTAAAAGCAAGGTTGTCAGCCGAAAAGTAAACGTCAGCAAAACAGGCGATGAATACTGTTGTAAAACCGATTATGTTTTTAATGAAAATATTGCGTACAGCGAAGAATTCAGCGTGACAGATTAAATAATATATGTTAAAATAAAATATTATAAGTTTATAAGTAATTTTTTTAATTAGGATTTGATTTTATGAGAATACTTTGTATAGGTGATGTTGTAGGAAGCATTGGCTGTAACTTCCTGCGCAGTAAACTGCCGACAATCAAAAAAATTAAGGCGATTGATTTTGTGGTTTGCAACGGTGAAAATTCCTCAGACGGCAACGGTATAACTCCAACCTCTGCAAAATTTCTATTTGACAGCGGTGTTGACGCAATCACTCTCGGTAACCACACGTTCCGCCGTAAAGAAGCATATGAGTATATAGACGAAAGTCCGTTTGTTGCACGTCCTGCAAATTTCCCCGAAAAAACAACTCCCGGTACGGGCATACTTAATATTGATACAGGCAGAAGAATAATTTCCGTTATTAACGTAATGGGAAATATGTGTATGGACAACAACCTCAACTGTGCCTTTGAAACAGTCGACAAAATGCTTGAAAGGGCAGAGGGCAAAATAAAGATTGTTGACTTTCATGCCGAAACTACAAGTGAAAAGCGTGCAATGGGTTATTATCTTGACGGCAGAGCTTCTGTTGTTTTCGGCACTCATACGCACGTTCAGACATCCGACTGCCAGATACTTCCCAAAGGTACGGGCTACATTACCGACGTCGGAATGACAGGTACGATTCATTCCGTGCTCGGCGTTAAAACCGAAATTATCATTGAAAAGCTTAAAACAAAGCTTCCTGCCCGCTTTGACCTTGCAAGCGGCGAATGTAAAATGGAATGCTCGTTATTTGACGTAGATGAAAAGACAGGTTTGTGCATAAGTGCTGAATCTTTGCGCATAGAATGAGCGATTGGGGCAATAATTGGTTGTTTTATCTATTGCAAAAAAAGGTTAAAGACGTTATAATATAAACAACTATCGTGTAAAAAGTTTGTACATTAAAAAGGATGTGCTATTATGATTAACGGAGAAATTCTAAAACAGGCTGTTATTTCAGGTGCAAATAATATCAGCCGTCAGAAAAACAGAATTAACGATTTAAATATATTCCCTGTTCCTGACGGTGACACGGGTACAAATATGTCAATGACTATTATGTCGGCGGCAAAGGCACTTGAGGATTACAGCGGTACAAGCGCAGGCGAGGCGGCAGGAATTGTAGCATCTGCGATGCTTAGAGGTGCAAGAGGCAACTCCGGCGTAATTACTTCGCTTATTTTCAGAGGCTTTGCTCAGGGTCTTAAAGAAATGGAAGAAGTAAACGGCAAAAACCTTGCGGCGGCGCTTGGAATCGGTGTTGACGCTGCATATAAGGCTGTTATGAAGCCTACAGAGGGTACAATCCTTACCGTTGCAAGAATGGCTTATGAAGCAGGTGTTGAAGCCGCAAAAGAGGACAGCAGCACAGTGTTTGTATGGCAGGCAATCTGCGACAAGGCAAACGAAGCACTTGCAATTACGCCCGAGCTTTTGCCCGTCCTTAAAAAAGCAGGCGTTGTTGACGCAGGCGGAAAAGGACTTTGCGTAATCTTTGAGGGAATGCTTTCTGTAATCAAGGATGGCGTGATGATTGAATATGATGATTCTGCCGAGGTTACTGTCGACACCTTTGACAGTGCGGCAGCTGAGTTTGACGAAGATATAAACTTTACCTATTGTACTGAGTTTATTGTCGGAAGAGAGTCTGAGGATACCGACCCGCAATTACTTCGTGAATATCTTGAAACAATCGGCGACTGCGTAGTTGTAGTAAGCGATGAGGAAATTATCAAGGTTCATGTTCATACAGAACAGCCGGGCAATGCGCTTACAAAGGGACTTGAGTTTGGTCAGCTTCTCACCACAAAGGTTGAGAATATGAAGGAACAGCATAAAAACGCCAAGAAAGCTAAAAAGGCCGAAAAAGAAGTATTTACTCCTGCCGAGCCTGTTGATGACATCGGCTTTGTGGCTGTTGCGGCAGGCGATGGCTTAAAGGAACTTTTCAAAGACTTAGGCTGTACAAACGTAGTTTCGGGCGGCCAGAGTATGAACCCCAGTACCGATGATATTTATGAGGCTGTAATGGCTACTCCTGCAAAGAATGTAATTGTTCTTCCGAATAACAAGAATATCGTTCTTGCGGCTGAACAGACTGTTCCTATGGTCACAGACAGAAACGTTGTAATCGTTCCCACACGCACAATTCCGCAGGGAATGACGGCTATGCTCAATTTTGACCCCGAGATTTCAGCCGAAAGCAACGCACAGCTTATGATGGATTCCGCACAGAGCGTGGGTACGGGACTTGTAACATTTGCCGCACGCAGCAGTGAGTTCGGCGGAAAGAAAATAAAAGAGGGCGACATTATTGCTCTTGAAAACGGCAAGCTCACAATTACCGAAAAGAGTGCTGTAAAGGCTCTTGTAAAGCTTGCTAAAAATATGGTAAACCGTGACACCTCATTTATCACTCTCATTTACGGCGAGGAAGTAAGCGAGGAGGACGCAAACACAGCGTACGAGGAGCTTCGTGATAAGTTCGGCTCACGCACGGACATTTCGCTTGTCAAGGGCGACCAGCCGGTTTACTATTTCATTTTAAGTGTTGAATAAAACAAATTACGGGCATGATATTGTGTCATGTCCTATAATTTTAATAAAATGCTTTTAAACATTCGGGAAAACAGCTCGGAAGTATCCGTTTGTATACCCGAATTACTGCGGCAATATGCCGCCTATAGGTATCAAAATGGCTTCACTTTATAAAATGCCGATTTCAAATTTAAACGGTATAGGCAAAAAACGTGCCGAGTTGTTTGCAAAACTTGGAATTAACAGTGTAGGAAGTCTGCTCAATTTCTATCCCCGTGCCTATGAGGATTGGAATACGGTTGAAAATATTACAGATTTGCAGTACGGAAGTTTGTGTTGTATAAAAGCGGTGCTTGGTACCCCGATTTCGGATTCCCGAATCAGCGGAGGACGGATTATTTCAAAGGGTATGGTGTATGATGACACAGGCTCTTTGCAAATTGTGTTTTTTAACAACAGATACATAAGTTCTATGTTGAAAGGCGGAGAAGAATATTTCTTTTACGGAAGAATAACTGCCGACTCCTATGGTGCTCAGATGATAGCTCCCACGTTTTCACTTGCAAGCGAAGGGACAAAAATTCACCCTGTTTACCGTCAAACAGCTGGATTGGTAAGCAAGACAATTTCAAATGCTGTTAAGCAGGCGCTTTCGCTTTTGCCAAAATCAATAAACGACCCTCTACCGGAACAGGTAAGGGATATTTTTGATTTGTGCGGTTTAAGGCAGGCTCTGAACGATATACATTTTCCGAAAAACAGGGAGCACCTTGAAAAAGCGCGTAAGCGCCTTGTCACAGAAGAACTTGTCGTGCTTAATCTGGGAATGAGAAATCTGCGTGAGCACAGCAGGGGAGAAAGCGGAGTAAAAATTACAGAAAGCTTTTCCTCTGAATTTGAAACGCTTTTGCCGTTTTCTCTAACCAATGCTCAAAAAAAAGCAGTTTCCGACTGCGTGAAAGATATGCTTACAAAGAATTCGGCTATGAACAGGCTTGTTCAGGGCGACGTGGGTTCGGGTAAGACTGCCGTTGCGGCTTCGGTGTGCTATACCGTTGTCAAAAACGGCTTTCAGGCGGCATTTATGGTTCCTACTGAGATTCTTGCAGTTCAGCACTACGAAACATTTACAAAGCTTTTTGAAAACACCGGAATAAAAGTTGCACTGCTTACGGGTGCGCTTAAAGAGTCGGAGAAAAAGAGCGTAAGACAGTCATTGGCTGATGGAGGAATCGACCTTGTAATCGGCACTCATGCACTTATAACCGACAAAACCGAGTTTAAAAATCTCGGTCTTGCCGTAACGGACGAACAGCACCGTTTCGGAGTAGCACAGCGTGCAAAGCTACTTTGCAAGGGTGAGAATCCACACCTGCTTGTAATGAGTGCAACACCGATTCCCAGAACGCTCGGTCTGATAATTTTCGGCGACCTCGACATTTCTGTAATTGACGAGCTTCCGCCGTCGCGAAAGCCGGTTAAAACCGTTCTTATGAGTGCTTCTCAGCGTAAGCGGATATATAATTTTATAAGAAGTGAAATCGCATCAGGCAGACAGGCGTATATCGTCTGCCCGCTTGTTGAGGAGGGTGAGCTTGACAACGTGGCGTCAGCCGAGGAATACGCCGCTGAGCTTATGCTAAAGGAATTTTCCGACATTCCTGTCGGAATAGTTCACGGCAAGATGAAACCAAGTGAAAAGGACGAGGTAATGGAAAAGTTTGCCTCGGGTGAGTTTTCGCTTCTTGTTGCGACAACAGTAATCGAAGTGGGCGTTGACGTTCCGAATGCCTCGGTTATCGTTATTGAAAATGCAGAGCGTTTTGGACTTTCTCAGCTTCACCAGCTAAGAGGCAGAGTGGGCAGAGGTCAGTTTCAGTCTTACTGTATTCTCATAAGCGATAAAACGACTGCGACAACAAGGGCGCGTCTTGAGGTTCTTTGTTCAACAAACGACGGATTTAAAATTGCCGATGAAGATTTAAAAATGAGAGGACCGGGCGACTTTTTCGGAGAGCGTCAGCACGGACTGCCGCAGATGACAATAGCCGATTTTGCGGATACAAAAAGTCTTGAGCTTTCGCAGAAAATTGCCGATTATATAAGTTTTACCTACAAAGATATCCGCTGTGATGAGTTAAGGCTTTTAAGGGCAGAAATTGACAGGCTCTTTGAGCGAGGCGGACAGAATACGCTTAATTAAAAGATGTATTCATTTTTTTGAATGCACGGCTTGCCGTGCTTGCAGTAACCAAAATTGGTAATACATCAACTTAAATAAAGGAGAGAAAACCGACTGATGAAAAGAAAGTCAATCAAAATATTTTCACTGCTTTTTGTACTTATTATTATAATTTCGTCATCAATAGTTTCGACCGTGGCAGTTTCGTATCCGAACGATGTTAAAACGCAATCGGATTCCATTCTTCTTGTCAATATGGACACGGGACAGGTGGTTTTTGAAAAAGACGCCGATTCCAAACGCTACCCTGCATCAACAACTAAAATTATGACTTACATAATAGTTGCTGAAAACATAGATGATTTTGAAAACACTCGTGTGCCTATTAAACAGTCTGTTCTTGATGTGCTTAAGGATACTGGAAGTTCGCTTGCAAGCGTTGAGGACCACGTGGGCAAAGATATGAGTGTAATTGACCTTCTCTACAGTATGATGGTTCCCTCAGGCAACGATGCCGCAATGGTGCTTGCCGACTACGTGGGCGGAGGCAATGTTAACAGCTTTGTAAAGCTTATGAATGATAAGGCTGAGGAGCTCGGTTGTAAGAACACTCATTTTGAAAATCCCGACGGACTTCACGACGACAATCACTACACAACGGCCCGTGATATGTACAAAATTGCAACCTATGCTCTCACTCTCCCGAAGTTTTCTGAGATTACAAATACAACCGCCTATACCTGCGAAGGTGACGATTATCCGCTTGTTACAACGAACTACTTAATCGACCCGAACAACGGCGGAGATTATTACTATATGTATGCAAAGGGTATAAAGACAGGCACAACTGACCAGGCAGGCAGATGTCTTGTAACAACAGCAACAGCCGATGGGTATTCTTACATAGCAGTACTTCTGCACGCTCCGTACAAGGAGGGTGTAAGCGAGGAATACGGAACAATGACCGACGCCGCTGACCTTTTCAGATGGGCGCTGACAAGTCTGGAACTTGAAACAGTTGCAACTCAGTCAACACCTGTGTGCGAAGAAAAGGTAAATCTTGCTTGGGGCAGGGACTCGGTTTTGCTTGTTCCTGACAAAAATTTAAGCGCCATTGTGCCGAAAGATTTGGACAAAGATGAAATGATTGTTGAAACAGATGTTCCCGAAAGCATTGACGCTCCAATTGATACCGATACCGTTGTTGGAAAAGCCGTAATTTATTATAAGGGCAGTGACGGTAAAAAGCAGGAGATAGCAAAGGTAAATCTTGTTTCAAGTGAAAAAATTGAAATGAGCGGAATACTCTTTGTTTTAAACGTAATTACAACGGTGTTTAAGTCCTACTGGTTCCTTGTAATTATCGGAATTATCGCAGTAATTCTTATCTGCTACTTCATATCTTCAAAGATAAACAAAAAACGCAGTAAAAAGAACCGAAAGGTAAAGCATTACCGTAACCTGTAATATTGCAAAGCCTATATATGATTTTATTCGGTTAGTATAATAAAAAAGTTTATTACAATAATGTAAATAATTCTTTACTTGAATTTTGTTCTGTATGTGTTATAATTGCTTTAGAGAATAATTACAGAGGTGATTATATGAAATGTCCGTACTGCGGTTATGAAGAAAGCAAGGTAATTGATTCACGTTCTGCCGATGACGGCGAAAGAATCCGCAGAAGGCGTGAGTGCCTTAATTGCGGCAAGCGTTTCACAACCCACGAGGTTATTGAAACTGTGCCGATAATCGTTGTAAAGCGTGACAAGTCACGTGAGGTTTTTGATCGCAACAAGCTTACGGCAGGTATTCTTCGTGCCTGTGAGAAACGTCCCGTTTCAATTCAGCAGATTGAGTCAATTGTCGATTCAATTGAGGCAAAGCTGCAAAGCAGTCTTGACAGAGAAATCACGTCTATGCAAATTGGCGAGCTTGTTATGGAAGAAATCAAAAATGTTGATGAAGTTTCCTATGTTCGTTTTGCCTCTGTTTATCGCCAGTTCAAGGACATAAACACCTTTATGGAGGAGCTTAACAAGCTTTTGACCGAGAAAAAGTAAATTGTATTTTAAATTTGCCCGAGCAATTCTGTATTGTTCGGGCGTTTTATATTGTTGACTATTGACGCTGTGTTGTATAGATGATATAATACAAATGGACAAGGAGATGTTGAATAATGAAAAAAGCAATATTTATAGTTTCTATTGTTGCAGTTATTGCCGTCTGTGCAGTGCTTTCGGTATTCTTTTTTTGCTCACCGTCTGTAGTAAATGTTTCTAATGAAACAAGCGCAGAGCTGACATACATTTATGATGACAAAAATATTCAAACTACACTTGAAGATAACGACTTAAATGCGCTGTGTGATATGTTTGAGGGGAAAAAGACATATTTGATTTCTCCGTTCGACACCCCGTCATGCGGCTTTGATGAAAATGTATCAGTGAAAATCGGAAACAATGTTTTTATGCCTGCCTGCGATACTTGCACAACAGTGAAAACCGGTTTTGTTTATTTTAATATTTCGGATAAAGAGCGTGGCAGACTTGAAGAAATATTCGCAAAATACGGCGCGACATTTCCGTGTGTATGATTTTACAGAAAATACGACAAGTTTAAGTAGAATTTCGACGAACGTTTGTTTGTAATATTTTCGAGGGTTTTGTAACCTTTTAAAATTCAAAATAAAAATTGACACCGAATACACAGGATCATTTTTGTGTATTCGGTTGTTTTTATTCTTAAAAGGAATATAAATTTGAAAATCAAGAGAAAAAATTGCAAAATTATGAAAAAATTAATTATTTTGTAAATTTTATTTCTATTGCCGTAACTTTTGCTTGATTTTTTTAAAACAATAGAGTATAATTATATCAATCAGTGGCACATTGTGTCATTTGGTGACTGAATACATCGTTTTTCATTGATTTTTAAGCTTATGTGACGGAGGTGGGCAGAATGTTTTCGGGAATGTCAAATCATTCGATTGACGCAAAAGGAAGAATTGTTTTGCCTGCAAAATTCCGCGAAGAGCTTGGAAGCACATTTTACCTTGCACGAGGCTTTGGAAATTGTTGTATTCAGGCTATGTCTGCCGACCAGTTCAATTCAATCTGTGCAAAGATTCTTGAGTTGCCCGCCGACAAGGCTATGGCTTTGCAGTACACCTTCAGCGCAACAGCCGTTGAGGTTACTCCTAACGCACAGGGCAGGGTTATAATTCCCCAGAGTCTGCGTGAGTTTGCTTCTATTGAAAGCGACGCACTCGTAATCGGAATGAACAACAGAATTGAAATCTGGAGTAAAACCAAGTTTGACGAATTTATGGCTTCTCAGAAAGATACCATATCCGAAGCTCTGTCAATGCTGAGATTGTAAGGAGGAATATTATGGAATTTTCCCATATCCCCGTACTCCTTGACGAAACAATTAAGGGGCTTGACATAAAAGAAAATGGTATTTACGCCGACGGAACGGCAGGCGGCGGAGGCCACAGCGGTGAGATTTTAAAGCGCCTTACAACAGGCAAGCTTATATCAATTGACCGTGACCCCGATGCGATTTCAGTGCTCACCCAAAGGTTTAAAAGTAATGAAAACTCTATAATTATAAAGGGCAATTTTGCTGACATTAAGGAACTGCTACAGCTTCGGGGCGTAGGCAGGCTTGACGGCGTTTTGCTTGACATTGGCGTCTCCTCCCATCAGCTTGATACAGCTTCAAGAGGATTTTCGTTTCACGAAGACGCCCCTCTTGATATGCGTATGAGTCAAAGCGGAACAACAGCCGAAGAGCTTGTTAACACCCTGCCCTTTGAGGAATTAAGACGTATAATTTCAAGCTACGGCGAAGAAAAGTACGCTTCCTCAATTTCAAAGGGAATTGTGTCTGCAAGAGAGCAAAAGTCGATTAAAACGACGCTTGAACTTGCTGAAATCATCAAACAAAACGTACCTCAAAAGGTAAGGCGCGACGGCCACCCCGCACGCAAAACCTTCCAGGCATTGCGCATAGCCGTAAACGACGAGCTGGGCGCACTTGAAAAGGGACTTGACGGTGCGTTTGAAATGCTCGGAAAGGGCGGACGTCTTGCTGTTATAACTTTCCATTCGCTTGAGGACAGAATCGTCAAGCAAAAAATGGCTTCTTGGTGTCAGGGATGCACCTGCCCGAAGGATTTTCCGGTATGCGTTTGCGGAAACAAGCCAAAGGCTAAGCTTGTAAACAAAAAGCCTGTTTGTGCAAATGAAACAGAATTAAACGAAAACCCGAGAGCCAGAAGTGCAAAGTTGAGAATATGCGAAAAAATTTAAAAAACTTTTCTCTCAGCTATAGACAAAGCAACATATTTGTAGTAAAATATAACAAAGTTGTAAAGAATATTACAAATACAATCAATTGTGGTTAACCTCTTTGTAATTTACTACATATACGGTTTACTTTCATTTAGTTCTACAAAAAGAACAGATTGTGTGTGTGACAATTAGGATTAATTGTTAAAAGTTTGAAACTTTTTTGCTTTATAGAAATATGAGCTTAAAAGCAGTGTGTTTTATGAAAATTTTTGATAGAGAAAGGCACAAGGTGCAGGAGTAATGGCATACGAAAACAGAAATGCAGCTTATGATTTGAGTCTTTTTGACGAAGATGTTGCCTATTCAAACGGTTCGGCTTTACCAAAGCGCGAAGAACAGGAAGTACATAAGAAGCAAACAAAAAGAAAAACTAAAAATTCAAGCAAGGTTGTAACTCTTCCCGAGGAAGAGCTTCACAAAATCCGCCGCCGTAAGCACAATCCTCTGAAGCTTGCATTAGGCAGCATTGGCGGTGCGGCAGTTGCATTAGTAATAGGCTTTATTATTGTGGGACAAGTTCAGCTTACGGAACTCAACCAGGAAATTATTACGGCTAAGTCATTGCTTGCAGACTCCCAGAGTATTTATACTCAAAATCAGATGAAGGTTGAATCCAAACTTTCTAATTCAGATATTGAGGAGTATGCCGAGGGTGTGCTTGGTATGACCAAAGCATCAAACGCACAGAAAGAATTTGTTACTCTTTCGGGCGGTGACAAAGCAGAGGTATCTGCTCAGGAAAGTGATAATCTTTTTACTCAGTTTATTGATTCCATTAAAAATCTTTGGTCATAACATTCATTTCAATTTAATAAATATGTTATGAAAGAATGAGAGTTAAGACTGCGTCTTGACTCTTTTTTCGGTATATATGCGATATAATGCAACACTCGATCAGCTTGTTGTATAAATCGAGCAATCAGCGTTGTTGCTGAAGTTTTTCGGCAGTTAGAAATTGTTTACTGCAAAATACGGGGTTATTGGGGTATGAAACATATGACTGCGAAAATATTTTGCCTGCGGTGGAAGGAGATTTGTTTTGGAAAATAACGGAAATATACGTAAAAACACTAAAAAAGCCGCAAAGGGTCCAAATCAGCGTTTAAGACAGCGCACGGCTGTACTTATCATATTGATTTTGGTAGCCGGATTCGGTGCGGCAATCGCAAGACTAGGCTATCTGACAATTGTTCAGGGAAGTTCGCTTCAGGAAGACGCTGTCGGACAACAGCTTAAAGATACCACTATTCCTGCAAAACGAGGTACAATTTACGATACAAACGGCAAGGTGCTTGCAGAAAGCGCGTCGGTCTGGCAGGTTGTAATGGCGCCGATTTATTTTAAAACCGATGAGCAGAGAAAGGCGGCGGCTGAAGGCCTGTCGGAAATTCTCGGACTTGATTATGATAACGTTTACGAAAAGACAACGCAGGAAAGCTATTATGTTGTTGTAAAGCGCAAAATTGAGGTTGAAGCAAGGGATAAGATTCTTAAACTTATTGATAAGCTTTCGGAAGACTACGACTGCGGCAACGTAATTCAGCTTCTTGACGACTACAAGCGTTACTATCCGCAAAAGGATCTTGCTTCCTGCGTAATCGGCTTTACCGGAAGTGACGAGCAAGGTCTTGAGGGTGTTGAATATCAATATGACGATTATCTTTCGGGAACACCCGGAAGAATAGTAACTGCTAAAAATGCAAGAGGAACGGATATGCCGTTTCAGTATGAACAGAATGTTGAGGCAGAGGACGGCAACAATATTTATCTGACAATTGATGAAACGGTACAGTCAATCTGTGAAAAATATATGAAGCAGGGAATTGCAGACAACAACGTACTCAACAGAGGTGTTTGCATTGCAATGGATGTAAACACAGGCGCAATTCTTGCAATGGTTACGGTTGACGGCTATGATCTTAACGACCCGTACACCCTGCCGAAAGAAACTCAGAAAAGAATTGATTCGCTTGCAAAAGATAAACAGGCTAAAGCAGAAAGCGAAGCGCTTTCTGCAATGTGGCGTAACAAGGCTATCACTGATACCTATATGCCCGGTTCGGTTTTCAAAATGTGTACTGCTTCAATGGCGCTTGAAGAGGGCAAGGTAAATGACAACAGTACCTTTACCTGCAACGGCTCTATGGTTGTAAGCGACAAGACTATTCATTGTCATGCTCTCGGCGGTCACGGAACTCAAAACTTTGTTAAGGCAATCTGTAACTCCTGCAACCCTGCGTTTATCCAGATTGGTCAGCTTGTAGGAATGAACAAATTCTGTCAGTATTATCAGGGTTTTGGTTTCTCACAGAAAACAGGAATTGATCTCCCCGGTGAGGCAGAGGACAGCTTCTGGGCAGAGGGTACTATGACGGATGTTGACCTTGCGGTTGCATCTTTCGGTCAGAATTTCTCAATTACGCCTATTCAAATGATAACAGCCTGCTCTGCCGTAGCAAACGGAGGATATGTTCTTCAGCCTTATGTTGTTTCTAAAGTAACCGATAGTGACGGCAATGTAATAAAAAATGTCGAAAAAAAGGTAAAGCGTCAGGTTATATCAAAGGAAACCTCAGATAAGATGAATGAAATTCTCGGATACAATACTTCAACAGCAGGCGCAACAGCAGGCTACGTTGCAGGTTACAAGGTAGCAGGTAAGACAGGTACGTCCGAGAAAATCGGTTCGAAGAAGGTGGAAAGCCATTTCAGCGAGGACTATATTGCTTCTTTCTGCGGATATGCACCTGCCGATGACCCGCAGATTGCAATGCTTATATTTTTTGATACTCCGTCGGGTGATGCATACTACGGCTCGCAGGTTTCTTCTCCCGTATTCATAAATATTATGACTGAGGTCCTTCCGTACCTTGAAATCAAAACGGAGTATACCGACAGCGAACTTGAATATGTTGATGTTTCGGCAGGTGATTATACAGGAATGACTGTTTCAGAGGCTGAGGCGGCTGCTCAGAATGACGGCTTTACAACAACTGTAAAGGGTGAGGGAGATAAGGTAATAGCACAGATACCGTCTGTTTCATCAAAAATTCCGACCGGCGGGAATGTGGTTCTTTACACCGACGACACCAGCAAAAGCGAAGTGGTAACGGTGCCAAACCTCGTTGGATATTCGGCGTCGGAGGTTAACAATGTTGCAAGCGCTTTCGGTTTGAACGTAAGCTTCTCGGGTGCGTCCGATACGGGTGTTGTAAGTACGTCACAGGATATTGCAGAGGGAACCTCAGTAAGTCCGGGTACGGTAATTACGGTTTCGTTCTCGTCCTCGTCAACATTTAATGACTAATAAATATACAACCGCTGAGGGTAAAGCGTAAAAACGCTTTGCCCAAAATCGGTTTAATACGTCTGAAAGGATAGATGATTATGATGGTTTACGGAATATGGACTTTTTGTGCGGCACTGGCAGCGTTCATTGTTTCAGCAGTGCTCGGAAGATTTTTAATCCCGTATCTTCACAAGCTTAATTTTGGTCAGACAATTCTTGATATAGGTCCGAGCTGGCATAAAAACAAGCAGGGAACTCCCACTATGGGCGGAATGATGTTCATTGCGGCAATTACAATTGTTACAATAATCAGCACGGTTGTCTATATCTTTACAGGCGCTGAATTTATCAACACATATTTTGCTGATGTTCCCAAAGAAAGCCTTATGATTTTTGCGGGCCTCGGTCTTGCTCTTGCAAACGGACTTATCGGATTTGTTGATGATTACATCAAGGTTGTGAAAAAGCGCAACCTCGGATTAACCGCAAAGCAGAAGCTTGTACTGCAGTTTGCCGCTGCAGCAATTTACCTCGCTGTTTTAGGATTTTCTGGTTGTGATACGGCTACAATAATTCCGTTTGTCGGTGAAGTTGATCTCGGATTTTTCTACTATATCATCGCTGCTGTAGCTATTGTCGGTATAGTAAATTCTGTAAATCTTACCGACGGCGTAGACGGACTTGACGGCTCAATAACATTCTTTGCCTGTGTTTCGTTTATGCTGATTGCAAGTATGCTCGACAGTCTCGGACTTACGGCAATGTGTGCCGCAAGCTGCGGCGCTTGCCTTGGCTTCTTAGTGTGGAATTTCCACCCTGCTAAGGTGTTTATGGGCGATACAGGTTCGCTGTTTTTGGGCGGACTTGTATGTGCTCTTGCATTTGCAATGGATATGCCTATTCTTCTTATTCCGGTCGGCATTGTATACATTGCCGAGGAACTTTCGGTTGTTCTTCAGGTAAGCTACTTTAAGCTTACTCACGGCAAAAGACTTTTCAAAATGAGTCCGATTCATCACCATTTTGAAATGTGTGGTTGGAGCGAGGTTAAAATTGTGGCGGTGTTCAGCGCAGTAACAGCTGTTTTCGGCGCAATCGCATTTGCACTCGTATATTTCGGCGTTAAGTAAAATATTTATATAACATAATAGCGGAAAAGATTTCTGCAATGATTCAAAGCCGTAAACAAAATATTTAAAAAAGGAGGGAAAAACCGTATGGCGCCAAACAAAAGAATGATGCTTAAGGCAGATGTGAACAGAGTGTACGATGACGAATATTATTCGGAGCAGAAAATCAAACAGGAAAAGTTTTTCATCCGTCCCTCCCGCCAGCGCAAAATGAAGAAAACAAAATGGTTTTCAATCGGAATGGGAATTGATTTGCCTTTCTGTATAATAATTCTTATTTTGCTTACTATCGGGACAATAATGATGTTCTCGTCAAGCTATACGTTTTCCTATTATACACAGGGCGACAGCTACTATTTCCTCACAAGACAGCTTATTTTTATCGCAATAGGTCTTGCGGCTATGATTTTAATGTCGTTTTTTAATTACAACAAGCTTCACAAAATTGCGCCTGTTATTCTTGCAATTTCATATATTGCACTTATGATAGTGCTTGTTCTTCCCGGTGACAACGGAGTAAAGCGTTGGATTCCGCTTGGCTTGTTCAATATTCAGCCCTCGGAAATTGCAAAATTAGCAATTATTCTGTTTTTTGCACATTGGGCGAGTAAATATTACAATAAAATGCAGTTTGCCCGTTACAGTGTTTTGCCGGGTGTTATCGTGTTCGGCACAACAGCCCTTCTTCTGTTTCTTGAACCCCACTATTCTGGTATTGTAATTATCGGAATTCTTACTGTGCTTATGCTCTACATAGGCGGAATGAAAACAAAATATCTGTTTATAGGTTTTGTGCTTATGGTCGGAGTTGTACTGTTGCTTGCGGTAACGGGCGGTTTGTCCTATGCAATGAGCCGTATGGACGGCTGGGGACAGGCGCTTGTTTACACCGATGAGGATATGTGGCAGACTACATGGCAGACAAGAAATTCACTCTATGCAATCGGCTCGGGCGGATTGTGGGGACTCGGACTGGGACAGTCGCGTCAAAAGTATCTTTATCTTCCCGAACCGCAAAATGACTTTATCTTCGCAATTGTTGTCGAGGAGCTTGGCTTTATCGGCGCAATAATGATTCTTCTTATTTTTGCACTTCTTGTATGGAGAGGAATAACACTTTCTCTGCGTGCAAAAGATAAATTCGGAAAGCTTCTCGGCATAGGACTTACCTCTCAGATTGGTATTCAGGTTGTGCTGAATATTCTTGTAATTACCGACTGGCTTCCGAACACAGGTATCAGCCTGCCGTTTTTTAGCTACGGAGGCAGTTCGCTGATAATGCTTCTTGCACAGATGGGCATAGTGCTTTCAATTTCAAGAACTGCAAATATTGAAAGACAGTAATATATACGGAGGAATGTATATGAAAGTTTTGCTTGCAGGCGGCGGCACGGCCGGGCACATAAATCCTGCTCTTGCAATCGCCGGATATATCAAAAAGAAACGCCCCGAAACCGAATTTCTGTTTATAGGAAATCGTGACGGAATGGAGCAGAGGCTTGTTCCGCAGGCAGGTTTTGATATAAAATCAATAACAATCAGCGGCTTTAAGAGGAGCTTTTCACCTAAGAATATGGTTGAAAACGTAAAAACCGTTACAAGAACATTTACCTCGTCCCACGAGGCAAAGAAAATTATCTCGGAATTTAAACCCGATATTTGTATAGGAACGGGAGGATATGTTTCCGGTCCGGTGATAAGAACAGCTTCAAAAATGGGTATTCCCTGCATTATCCACGAGCAGAATGCATATCCCGGCGTGACAAATAAAATGCTTGCAAAGAGCGTCAGTAAGGTAATGCTTGCAGTACCGGAAGCAAAAAAATATTTTGAAAAGGCTGACCTTGTCGTTACGGGAAATCCCGTAAGAGGCGATATTCTCACAGCAGATAAAGAGAAGTCAAGAGCTGAGCTTAATGTTGACGAACGTCCTCTTATTCTATCATTCGGAGGCAGTCTGGGCGCAAGAAAAATAAATGAAGCCGTTGCGGATATTATTGCACGAAGCGGCAAGGACGGCAGGTATCAGCATATTCACGCTTATGGTAAATACGGAAACTGGTTTCCCGATCTTGTAAAAGAGAAGGGAACTGATATTTCACAGTGCAGTAACCTTGATATAAGACCGTACATTGACAATATGCCCGTGTGTATGGCGGCAGCTGACCTTGTTATATGCCGTGCAGGAGCAATTACACTAAGTGAAATTCAGGCTATGGGCAAGCCGGCAATACTGATTCCGTCACCGAATGTTGCGGAAAATCATCAGTATCACAATGCAATGGCGCTTGTAAACGCAGGAGCTGCCGAGATAATAGAGGAATCAGATCTTTCAGGCGAAACTCTCATGAAAGCCGCAGATAAAATGCTTTTATCTCCCGAAAATTTAAAAACTATCAGCGAAAACTCACGCAAAATGGCAATTACCGATGCAAACGAAAGAATTTATTCTGTTGTGAAGAAAACACTCGGACTGGTTTAATACTGATATCCGATAAAAAACAGACAATCTTAATGGAATGATTTCCGTGTGACATTGTTATTGTCCTTGCAAGGTGTCAGCCTTGCGGCGTCCTCTGCCTCGTTACACGAAAATCATTCTCATTAATCTTAGTCTACATTTAGTCAAATATCAGTATAAATTACTTTAGTAACATCGGCATAACTTTCTCATAGAATGTAAAGGTATTCTTTTTGAGAGGGTGTTACTGTGTCAAAACTGCTTGTAACAGGAAGAAAAAAACTGGGCGGAGAGACATATGTTCAAGGAGCCAAAAACAGTGCGTTGCCTGTTCTTGCGGCAACGATACTTACAAAGGGCGAGAATGTAATTTACAATTGCCCGTTACTTTCAGATATAGAATCTTCTGCGAGAATACTGCGTTATCTCGGCTGCAAGGTCAGTCGAAGCGGCAGTACGGTGCTTGTAAACTGCGATACCATTGACAAATGTGATATTCCCGACGAGCTTATGCGCAAAACGAGAAGCTCAATTATCTTCCTTGGCGCAATACTTGCACGAACAGGCAGAGCAAAAATGAGCTTTCCGGGTGGCTGTGAAATAGGTCTGCGACCTATTGATATGCATCTTAAGGCACTTCGTGAAATGGGTGCAGATATTCGAGAAAAGCATGGGTGTCTTGACTGCACGGTGCCAAAGGGGCTTAAGGGAACTAAAATTTCCCTCTCGTTTCCCAGCGTTGGCGCAACCGAGGACATCATGATAGCCGCCTGTCTGGCGGAAGGTACAACAACAATTACAAATGCCGCAAGAGAACCTGAAATTTGCGATCTTGCAGATTTTCTGAACAAATGCGGTGCAAAAATTTACGGAGCAGGTGAGGGCGTTGTCGTAATAGAGGGCGTCAAGTCCCTGAATCCGACGAGCCACTCGATAATTCCCGACAGAATAGTCGTTGCAACGCTGATGGCTTGCGCCGCTGTTACGGGGTCAAAAATTGGACTTGACGGCGTTGTTTGCAGTCACCTTGCGTCAATCATTCCTGTTTTTGAGGAATCAGGCTGTAAAGTAAGATGCTGTAACGGCAGGCTTGAATTTACTGCTCCCGAAAAATTAAAAGCTATGAAAACCGTTAGAACAATGCCCTATCCCGGCTTCCCGACAGACGCTCAGGCACCCTTGCTTGCGATGTCCTGCATAGCTGACGGAACTACGGTTTTTGTTGAAAACATATTTGAAAATCGCTACAGACATACAGGAGAGCTTATTCGAATGGGAGCAAACGTAAAGACCGTCGGAAAAGTTGCCGTGGTTGAGGGCGTAAAATCACTTTACGGTGCGCCTGTCGAGGCTACCGACCTGCGCGGAGCGGCGGCGCTTGTTGTTGCAGGACTTTGCGCAGAAGCATGCACCGAAATCAGCGGAGTAAAATATCTTGAACGGGGATATGAAAATTTTGAGCTTACGCTGTCTGCACTCGGTGCTGATATAAAGAAAATATAGAAAATGTTGCAGGGCGGCCCTGTGCGGTCGCCCGATAAAACCAAAAGTAAGGAAAGGGGGAAGTTTGCCGATGAGCGACAGAAGAGAACTTTCGTCAAAGGACAAAAAGCAGTTGGCAAAGCAGAGAAAATCAGCTGCAAAACAAGCTCAGAAATATCATAGAGAACAGGATAAAAAGGCAAAGAAATCCTCTGTCACAGCTAAAAAAACTAATTCCCAAAAGCATTCCTCAAGCAAGATTGAGGAGGCTGTTAATTCAGGAAAAACAGTAAAATTTGAAAATATCAGCCGTGAAGAAAAATATATGCGCGAGAGCGAGGAGAGAATCAGAAACCTTGAACCGCAGGATTTTAACGACGGCTATTACATAGACGAGTATGGCGCAAGACAGAAGCAAGAGCGCCGTGCAAAGGAAATTCATCAACAGGAAAACGAAGTCATTCGCAGGCGCAAAAAGCCGATTACGCAAAAGCAATTAAAAATCCGACGCATTTTAATTTACGGCTTAATCTTTACTGCTGTGCTTGTAATCGGCATAGTTCTCAGCCTTACCGTGCTTTTCAAAACAGAGAAGATTGAGGTTGAGGGCGACAAGTATTATTACGATGATCAGATAATTGCGTTCAGCGGAGTGGAGTTACAGCAGAACATCATAGTAGGAGCATTTAACAGTACTCCAGAAAACATATCCGACAATCTGCCGTATGTCGAAAAGGCTGAAATCAGCTTTTCAATTCCCGATACAATCACCATAAAAATTACAGACGCCGTGCCGTCATATGTTATAAAAAACGGTGATGAGTATCTTCTTATAAGCGCAAAGGGTCGTATTCTTGACAATGTTGACAGCAACGAGGACAAGCTCCCCGAACTAAAATGTGACAAGCTTAAGAGCACAAAACCCGGCGACTATGTTTCTTTCAGCGATGAAAATGTGCCCGATATTCTTGAGGACGTTTCCACAAGTCTTAAGGTAAATGACGTAAAGAATATTACGGCTTTTGACATTACCGATACGGCAAACATCACACTTGAATACGACAATCGAATTTCAATTAATATCGGATTGCCTGAGGATATTGATTATAAAATAAGAACGGCAATGGCTATTATAAACGAAAAGCTTGACCCGAATAACACGGGTGCGATTGCAGGAACACTTGATGTATCCGCCTGCAATACAACAAAGGTTTCACGATACAAACCTGCCGAAACGGCTGTGCCGACTACTGCGCCACCGACTACTGCGTCTGCTGATTATTCTGATAGTAATCAATATTATAATGACAATAATCAGTATTATGATAATAGCTACACGTGGAGCGGCGACACATACTCTGACAACTCATATTCAAACGATGAATATACAAACAACGGCACTGATTATTACGGAGATACAGGTGACGACGCATATCAGTACAATTATTCCGACAATGGCGATTCGTATGCAAACGGCGATGTGTATAGTGCCGAATAATTTAAAAATTATCATTAAAATTGCAGAAAATAATATTAAAAGCATTGATATTTTTGCAAAAGTATGATAATATATAAATTATAATTGTGTACTCTAAAATATTATGGAATTTTATCGCTATACAGTGCTTAAAAGATTTTAAGGAGGACGTAAAAATGGCTTTTGAACTGGAATTGGAAAATGAGTATATGCCTAAAATTAAGGTTATAGGTGTCGGCGGAGGCGGCGGAAATGCCGTTAATCGAATGGTAGCAATGGAAGTTAAGAATGTTGAATTTATTGCAATAAATACAGATGAGCACGTTTTAAGACTTTCAAAAGCTTCTCAGAAAATACAAATTGGTGAAAAACTTACAAGAGGCAAGGGCGCAGGTTCAATGCCCGCAATTGGTCAGAGCGCCGCAGAGGAAAGCAAAGACGAAATTGCCTCTCTTTTGAAAGATACCGATATGGTGTTTGTTACCGCAGGTATGGGCGGCGGCACAGGTACAGGTGCTGCTCCTGTTGTTGCTAAAATCGCAAAGGATATGGGAATCCTCACAGTAGGCGTAGTTACAAAGCCGTTTGCTTTTGAGGGTAAAAGAAGAATGACACAGGCTGAGCAGGGTATTGCAGAGCTTTCTGCTTGTGTTGATTCACTCATCATAGTTCCCAATGAAAGACTTAAATATGTTTCTGATACAAGCATTACACTTCAGAATGCATTTGAAATTGCAGACGATGTTTTAAGACAGGGTGTTCAGAGTATTTCTGACCTTATTCTTCTTCCCGGTCTTGTAAACCTCGACTTTGCAGACGTTACTTCGGTAATGAAGGATGCAGGCTATGCTCATATGGGTATGGGCAGTGCAACAGGTAAAGACAAGGCTACCGTTGCAGCAGACAAAGCTGTTTCAAGCCCGCTTCTTGAAACCTCAATTGACGGTGCAAAGGGTGTTATTATCAATATCACAGCGTCTGCTGATGTTAGTCTTGATGACATTGACGCAGCTTCAACAATGATTAAGGACAAGGTTTCTGATGACGCTAATATCATCTGGGGCGCAGTAATTGACGACAAAATGCAGGATGAAATGAGCGTAACCGTAATTGCAACAGGATTTAACGGCGACGGTCAGATGGCAAAGAAAAAGCTTGAAAATGAGTCTGTAATTGTTGAAAAGGATGAAGATAATTCTTCTTCAAAATCTACAAAAGATAAGACAGATGACGAGGATGATACATTCTACGATATTATGTCTATATTCAATAAGTAATAAGTAATCAGTCATTTTACTTATAAGTTTTCCTAAAAATCAGCGACGGCTTTTGCCGTCGCTTTTTGTTTTATTTTTAATGTATAACAATAAAATAAAGATAAAACAGGGAGCAGACTTAATGAACTGCTCCCTGCATAAGATAATTAATCATCAATTGGATTTTCTTTTTCTTCAGATTGTTCTTCGTTTTGTAAATCAAGCTTTTTAACTACAACTCTTAAAATTCTCTGATCCTTTACCTCCATAACGGTAAAGCTGAAGCCGTCTGCTTCAATGCGCTGACGCTTGTGAGGAATAGTGCCTGCGTGTTCAAGAATGAATCCCCCGACTGTTACGCTGTCGCTTTCAATTGCGCTTTCGTCCATATCAAACAGGGCAAGCAAGTCGTCAAGCTCAATATCGCCGTTTACAAGGAATTCGCCCTTACCGATTTTGTAGTAGTTGTGTTCAATTTCCTCGTCCTCGTCCCAAATTTCTCCTACGATTTCTTCAAGCAAATCTTCCATTGTTACAATACCAAGTGTTCCGCCGTATTCGTCGGTGACGATTGCAAGATGAATTTTGGTGCGCTTAAACGCATTCAAAATCTTTGAAAGCTGTTGAGTTCTGAAAACAAAGTACGGCGACTGCATTATGTCGTGTAAATCAGGAGCTTTTCCATCTGCAAGAGACTCAAGATAATCTCTTGTGTGCAGAATTCCGACAATGTGGTCAACCGTTTCCTCATAAACGGGAATACGCGAGTACCTGTTTTCTATTATAATATCCTTAATTTTATCCTGACTGTCGTTAATGTTAATGAAAGTAACGTCAACCCTCGGCGTAAGAATTTCTTCTGCTGTCTTTTCGTCAAAGTCAAGCGCGGAGCGTACCATTTCGCTTTCACATTCTTCAAGTACGCCTTCTTCTTCAATGCTCTCAACAATGTATTTTAGTTCATTCTCGGTAACCGAGGGGCTATCTTCGCTTCCGCCTGCAATTTTAAGCGCAAGTGATTTCAGCTTTAAAAAGACAAAAACAAATGGTTTGAGTATGAGCATAAGCACACGCAGAAAGCCTGCTGTTTTAAGCGAAAAAGCATCGCAGTGCTCTTTTGCAAGACATTTAGGAATAACCTCACCGAACGTCAGCACCAAAAGTGTGATAACCCCTGTAGCTATTGCGGGACCTAAGTCATTAAAGACGTGTGTAAACAGCACTGTAGCTACTGAAGAACAGCTTAGGTTTACTATGTTGTTGCAGATAAGGATTGTTGTAAGGGCATTGTCAAAATTTTCGATAACATAAAGCACTTTTGTTGCCTTTTTGTTGCCGTTATCAACGCTGTGCTGAATTCGGATTTTGTTTACAAAGGAAAACGCCGTTTCAGTAGCAGAAAAAAACGCTGATAAAAGCACGAGTATCGCAATGACAATACCCATAATTATGTCAGATGTCAATTAAATATCACTCCGATTATGTTATTTATACTCTATAGTACTATAATTCTTTTAAATAATTATTGTTTTTAAGAAATATAAGCATAAAAAGATTGAAAAATATTGCTTAAAATGTTATAATATTTTTTATATTGCTTTAGCATATAATTTATTAAATGTGAATTATCGAAAGCTTTCGGGAAACAATATTTCTCGGAGGTGCATAGTTATGTCACAAAAATCGAAATCTTCAAAGTCGGATAAGTCAGATAAGAAGAGTAGGGATAATTTCGTAAAAAATCCTAATTTTGACGATGATCCGCAAAAGGTTGAAAACGATAGTCCGATAAGCGAGGAACACACCGACCAGATTGATGAAATAGGTTCGGTGCTCACTGCCCACAAAGACAGTATTATACATTGCTTGACGATTATCGGTCAGATAGAAGGTCATTATATTCTTCCTCAACAGAACAAAACTACCAAGTACGAGCACGTTATTCCCTTGCTTGTTTCTATTGAAGAGGATGAGAGAATTGACGGTTTGTTAATTCTTATTAACACTGTCGGCGGAGATGTTGAGGCAGGTCTTGCCATTGCCGAGGTAATTTCGGGAATGAAAAAGCCGACTGTTTCAATTGTGCTTGGCGGCGGTCACTCAATCGGAATTCCGCTTGCGGTAGCGGCAAAAAAGAGCTTTATAGCCAAAAGCGCATCAATGACTGTTCACCCTGTACGCACAACGGGGCTTACTCTCGGCGTGCCGCAGACGTTTGAATATTTTCAGCGTATGCAGGACAGAATCACAACCTTTGTTGCCGAAAATTCTGATATAACAAAGGAACGCTACAATGAGCTTGTGCTGAATACAGGCGAGCTTGTTATGGACATCGGCACAATTTTAGAGGGTGAAGAGGCTGTTGACGAGGGGCTTATTGACGGCGTCGGCACAGTTTCCGATGCAATAGACGCTCTTTACGATTTAATAAAAGAATCAAAAGTGCCGAAAACCGATAAGAAAAAAACAAGATCGAAAAGCAGCAGATCAAAGAAATAAATTCGGGCATAATGCCCGAATACATATATATTATTTTATATTAAAAATTTAAAAGGAGTACATACTATGTCAATTCTTGACGCCATTATTCAGGGTATTGTTCAGGGACTTACAGAGTTTTTGCCGGTATCCAGCAGCGGTCACCTTGCTATTACACAGCATATTTTAGGAACAAGCGGTGACGGCAATCTGTTTTTCAACGTAATGCTTCACGTGGGAACGCTCGTAGCCGTAATAGCATTTTATTACAAGCTTATATGGAGCCTTATCAAAGAGTTTTGCTCAATGGTAAAAGATATTTTTACAGGCAAATTCAAGTGGAGTAATATGAATTATGAGCGCAACCTTATTATGATGCTTATTATTGGTTTAATTCCGCTGTTTCTGCTGTTTCTTCCGATTCCCGGAACGGATATGAAAATCAAAGATTTAGCTGAACTTCTCTCAGCAAGCCCGATACTGCTTGTAACTGCAATTTCGCTTCTTGTTACGAGTGTACTTCTTACAATCGGAATTATCTGCAACCGCCGAAATTCAGCTAGGGGCGGAAAGCACCTAAAAGGTTCAGGCAAAACAAATTCAAAAGAACGAGAAAGCTACACAATCCTTGACGCAGTGTGCGTAGGTCTTATGCAGGTAGCAGCTGCGATTTTTCCGGGTCTTTCACGTTCGGGTTCAACGCTCGCAGTAGGTGAGATGAGAGGAATCAATAAGCAAAAGGCTCTTGACTTCACATTCGTTTTAGGTGTTCCGTCAATTATTGCCGCTGCACTTTTAGAGGGCATAGATGCAATCAAATCTCCCGAGGGAATCAACGTTGAAATCGGCGTGATAATTGCAGGCGTAATTGCATCAGCCGTTGTCGGCTACCTTGCAATTGTCATCTTCAAGTGGTTCTTGAAGTCTGACAAAATGAGTATTTTTGTAATTTACACGGCAATTGTCGGCGTTGCTTTTATAGTGATCTCAATAATCGAAATGAATACGGGAGTAAATCTTTTTACAGGTGCACCGATTAATTGGTAATAAAGGAAGTTATAAACAGGGAGTGATTTGATTGTCGGCAAAAAAGCAGACAGCAAAAAGACAAACAGCAAGTAAAAAATCAAAAGCTCCTGCCAAAACACAGACGGGCAGGGGCAGAGCAAAAAAGCCTGAAACTGCCGTACATACAGGACTAAGCCCCAGAGTAAGGGCAATTATCTACGGTGCAATAGCAGTGATTTTTGCATTGATGATAATTATAAAAGGCGAAAATGTTTGGACAGCCGTAAGAAGCTTTTTCTTCGGAGTGTTTGGATTCGGAATTTTCCTTATACCGATTCTAATGATTTACCTCTGTCTGATAACCGAAAAAGAAAAACAAGTTGCCAGATTTAAAGCCAAAATAATAATCAGTTCGCTTATTATACTTCTTGTCGGAGCGCTGATTTATATTGCAGGCGGTGCAGAGTTCAATAATATGAATTTCTTTGCCTGCCTCGGTAAGCTGTACATTCAGTCAGCAGATACAAGCGTGTATATGACCTTTGGATGCGGTCTTATGGGCGGACTTATCGGATATCCCCTCACGCTTCTTTGCGGTGAGGCAGCGGCATTATGCGTTTGCATAGTTGCAACTGTTATGCTTGTGTTTATCATAGCTAATATTTCCGTAAAGGATATAACGGCTGCGGCTTCAAGAACGGTAAGTAATGTTCGCAAAGCAGGCGAAAAGCATGCGCGTGAAAGAAAGGCTCGCAGAGAAGCCGAGCGTGAAAATCAGCAGATTTACAAATACGGTGAAGAGAGCGGATATAATCACGGTTCTCACACATCAGACGGAATTGATATTCCGCTTGATGATCCAAAGGTAAAGAAGAAAAAGAAGAAACGTCAGATTAAAAGCGGAATCGATATTGACTACGTTGACACAAACGAGCAGAATGCCGCTGATAAGGACTTGTCCGAGGATTTGATAAATATTATCAACCGTGCAAGCAAGCCCCTCGGCGAAGAAGCAGACACAACAGTTGCCGATATTGCAGAGGACATTTCACAGGAAAAGGTGTCAAACCATGTGACTGACGGCGCAAAGCAGGCTGATCCCGAAACTGTTTCCGTTGAACCCGAAAGCAAACAAAAGAGTGATAAGAAAGGTAACAAGACAGAAGAAAATTCTGAATTTAATAATATTGGTTACAAAACAGATAGTTCTTCGGAAGAAATAAAACAGGAAAAAGTTTACCATTATCCGCCTGTTCAGCTTTTAAAACCGAATACAAACAATAACGACAGAAACGCAATGGAGGAACTGCAAAATAACTCCAAAAAGCTGATTGAAACGCTTAACAGCTTTGGTGTAAACGCAACAATAACAAATATCTGCCGAGGTCCTTCGGTTACACGTTATGAGCTACAGCCTGCTCCGGGTGTAAAAATAAGCAAAATCACAAACCTATCCGACGATATTGCGCTTAACCTTGCCGCAAACGGCGTGCGCATAGAAGCGCCGATTCCCGGCAAGGCTGCTGTCGGAATTGAAGTTCCGAACAAGGTTGTAAGTATGGTTTCAATGCGTGAGCTTATTGACTCAGATAAGTTCAGAAATGCAAAGAGCAAGCTAACAACGGTTCTCGGTCGTGACATTTCGGGCGAAATTGTAGTTACAGACCTTGCAAAAATGCCCCACCTGCTTATTGCAGGTACTACAGGTTCAGGTAAGTCGGTTTGCGTAAACTCAATTCTTATGAGTATTCTTTTTAAAGCAACTCCCGACGAAGTAAAGCTTTTGCTTATTGACCCGAAGATGGTTGAATTTTCAAAATATAAGGGCATTCCGCACTTGCTTGTTCCCGTAGTTTCCGACGCCAAAAAGGCGGCAGGCGCGCTTGCGTGGGCGGTAAATGAAATGCTACAGAGATACAAGATTTTCTCGGAGTACGACTGTAAGGACATTGATTCCTACAATACGCTTATAGAAAAAAATCTTGACTATATTTCGAAAAATCCGCCCGTAGAGGATGAAAACGGAGAAATGCAGCAGAGTGTTCTTGAAATAAACGGACTCCCTGTTGCAAAGGAAAAAATGAGCAGGGTTGTAATTGCAATTGACGAGCTTGCCGACCTTATGATGGCGGCTCCGAGTGAGGTTGAGGACTCAATCTGCCGACTTGCACAGATGGCTCGTGCGGCAGGTATGCACCTTATTCTTGCAACACAGCGACCAACCGTTAACGTCATTACGGGACTTATTAAGGCGAATGTTCCAAGCCGTATTTCGTTGAAGGTAAGCTCAAATATGGATTCGAGAACAATTCTTGACACAGGCGGCGGTGAAAAGCTTATCGGTAAGGGCGATATGCTTTTTGCGCCTGTAGGTGCACCAAAGCCTATGCGAGTTCAGGGTTGTTATGCGTCTGACGAAGAGATTGAGGGCGTAACTAACTATATTAAAAAATCTTATTCGGCTCAGTACAACGCAGATATTGAAGAAAAAATCAAACGCATTGCCGCCGAGGAAATTGCAGCAGGCAAAAAGCAGAGCGACAGCTCGGCTGATGACGACGGACTTGATGTTGACTCAAAAATGGACGAGGCTATCAAGTGCGTAATTGATGCAGGACAGGCTTCAACCTCGCTTATTCAGCGCAGACTTAAAGTCGGCTATGCAAGAGCAGGACGAATGATTGATGATATGGAACATCTTGGAGTAGTCGGACCTCATCAGGGTTCAAAACCCCGTGAGGTGCTTATGACGTACAACGAGTGGCTTGAAAGAAGAAACGCTCTGCAAAACAGGGAAGAATGATGAAAGGAAAGTAATAATGGCTTTTTTACCGATGAACGCAGACGAGGTAAAAAAACTCGGTTGGGACTGCGTTGACTTTGTCTATGTTTCGGGTGACAGCTACGTTGACCACCCGTCTTTCGGTGCTGCCATTATTACCCGACTTCTTGAGGATTGCGGTTACAGGGTCGCTTTTCTTGCTCAGCCTGACTGGAGAAGCAATTCGGATTTTATGCAGTTTGGCAAACCAAGGTTCGGCTTTTTCGTTTCGGCAGGAAATATCGACAGTATGGTAGCTCACTACACAGTTGCAAAGCGCAAGCGCAGTGACGATGCATACACAGCGGGCGGCAAAAACGGCCGTCGTCCCGACAGAGCTGTAACGGTTTATTCAAATATCCTGCGAAAGCTCTATCCCGATTCACCGATTATAATTGGCGGACTTGAAGCCTCTCTGCGAAGATTTGCACACTACGATTACTGGCGTGACGAGGTTATGCCGTCAGTGCTTTTTGACAGCAAGGCAGACATAATTTCCTACGGAATGGGCGAGTTGCAAACGATTGAAATTGCCAAACGCCTTGCCGAGGGATTCCCTGTTGAGTCCCTTTATGACATACGAGGTGTTTGCTACAAAGTACGAACTCAGGACTATGTTCCTAAGTCCGTTGTTGAACTGCCGAGTTTTGAACGTGTAAAAGAAAGCAAGCGTGACTATGCCATAGCTGCAAGAAAAGAGCTTGAAGAAGCTGATGCAGTAAGGGGAAAAACGCTGATTCAGCGGCACGGCGAATATATTCTTGTTCAGAATCCGCCAATGCAGCCTCTTGACACAAAACAGCTTGACTATATCTATTCACTGCCATATGAGCGGTGGTATCCAAAGTGCTACGAAAAGCTCGGCGGAGTTCCGGGGATTGAAGAGGTTCAGTTTTCAATTACCCACAACCGAGGCTGTTTCGGTGCTTGCAACTTCTGTTCGCTTGCGTTTCATCAGGGACGTGCTGTTACAGTAAGGAGCGAGCAGAGCATAGTTGACGAAGCAAAAAGCTTTATTGATAATCCCAGGTTCAAGGGGTACATAAGCGACGTTGGCGGCCCTACGGCAAATTTCAGATTGCCGTCATGCGAAAAGCAGAAAAAATACGGACTTTGCAAAGACAGACGTTGCCTTGCTCCAACCCCCTGCCCGAATATGCAGGTGTCGCACACTGAATATCTTGAAATTCTGAGAAAACTCCGCAATATTGACGGAATAAAAAAGGTGTTTATACGCAGCGGAATCCGATTTGATTATCTTATAGAAGATGAAAGCGATGAGTTTTTCCGTGAGCTTGTAAACCATCATATAAGCGGACAGCTAAGGGTTGCACCCGAGCATTGCTCGGCGGCAGTACTTGATAGAATGGGCAAACCGCATATTGAAGCATATAAGAAATTTTGCAATAAGTTTTATTCACTCACTGACAAGGCAAAGAAAGACCAGTACGTTGTGCCGTACCTTATGAGCTCGCATCCCGGTTCTACGCTTAAAGATGCCGTTGAGCTTGCGCTGTTTTGCAAGCGTGAGGGAATACATCCAAAGCAGGTTCAGGATTTTTACCCTACACCCGGTACAATATCAACGGCTATGTTTTACACAGGACTAGACCCGTACACGCTCAAAGAAGTGTATGTTCCAAAGTCAGAGAGTGAAAAATCAATGCAGAGGGCACTTTTACAGTATTTCATACCCGAAAATAAGCCGCTTGTGATCAAGGCTTTGATAAAAGCAGGGCGCAGGGATTTAATCGGCAATGACAAAAAGTGTCTTGTAACTCCGCTTGCGGGACAAACGACAGGCGCTTACAGAAAAGACAATGTAAATAACAAAGGAAAAAGGAAGAACGGCAAGGACAAGTTCGCAAAATACAGGCGCAAAAACAAAAAGTAATGACATAGCTTGCTTGTGTTTATTTATATATTTTACTTGACCTTAGCTTTATTTAATAATATACTATTGATGTATTATCAGAAAATGAAAGGATTTGTTAAAAATGGGAGTATATGAAGAGCTTGTTGCAAGAGGTCTTATTGCGCAGGTAACTGATGAGGAGGAAATCAAAGAGCTTGTAAACAGCGGAAAGGCTGTATTTTACATCGGCTTTGACCCTACAGCAGACAGCCTGCACGTTGGTCATTTCATGGCTCTTTGCCTTATGAAAAGACTTCAGATGGCAGGCAATAAGCCGATTGCACTCATCGGCGGCGGTACTGCAATGATAGGCGACCCCTCCGGCAGAACCGATATGCGCCAGATGATGACAAAGGAAACAATTGAACATAACGTTGATTGCTTTAAAAAGCAGATGAGCCGTTTTATCGACTTTTCAGACGATAAAGCTCTGCTTGTAAATAACGCAGACTGGCTGCTTGACCTCAACTACGTTGACGTTCTGCGTGATGTAGGTGCGCATTTTAGCGTAAACAGAATGCTGACAGCCGAGTGTTACAAGCAGAGAATGGAAAAGGGACTCAGCTTTCTTGAGTTTAACTATATGATTATGCAGTCATACGATTTCTATGCTCTCTATCAGAGATACGGCTGTAATATGCAGTTTGGCGGAGATGACCAGTGGAGCAATATGCTCGGAGGTACTGAGCTTATCAGACGTAAGCTCGGTAAGGACGCATATGCAATGACAATAAATCTTCTGCTCAATTCCGAGGGCAAAAAGATGGGAAAAACTCAGTCGGGTGCAGTATGGCTTTCTCCTGAAAAGACAAGTCCTTATGAGTTTTATCAGTACTGGAGAAACGTGGACGACGGCGATGTTGTAAAGTGCCTTAAAATGCTTACATTCCTGCCGCTTGAGCAGATTGACGAGCTTGCAAAGCTTGAGGGCAGCGAGATAAATAAGGCAAAGGAAGTTCTCGCTTATGAGCTTACAGAGCTTGTTCACGGCAAGGAAGAGGCTGACAAGGCTCAGGAGGCTGCAAGGGCGCTCTTCGGCAGTAAGACCGATACAGACAATATGCCCTCAACCGAGCTTTCCGATGGTGATTTTACAGACGGTGCAATTGCAATTCTAGATTTGCTCAAAAAATGCTCGCTCATTCCGTCAAACGGAGAGGGCAGACGCCTTATTCAGCAGGGCGGAATCTCGCTTGACGATGAAAAGGTAACTGACGTTTATGCAAGCGTTCCTGTTTCAGCCTTTGAAAAGGGATATGTAATTATCAAAAAAGGCAAAAAGGTTTTTCATAAAGCAGTTTTATAATTAAAAATTAACAAATTACAATTAACAATTAAGGTGGCGGCATTAAGCCGCAATATAAATAGTTTGGGTTTTATATTAAGTTATCAGCTCTACCAAAATTGTACATTGTTAATTGATATTAAGGGGTTTCATATGAAAAAGTTTTTCTCTGAATTCAAGGAATTTATAATGCGCGGCAACGTGCTTAACCTAGCTGTTGGCGTAATCATCGGTGCAGCATTTCAGTCAATCGTAACTTCGCTGACAAGCGACATCATTTCACCGATTCTCGGTATATTCGGCGGAATGAACTTTGACCAGCTTTCGTTTACAATAAACGGAGCGACAATCGGCTACGGAAAATTCATAACAGCCATCATAAATTTCCTGATTATGGCATTCATAATTTTCCTAATTGTAAAGCTTGTAAACAAGGTTATGTCAATCGGCAAAAAGCCGAAGGAAGAGCCGAAGCCTACTACTAAAAAATGTCCTTATTGCTTAAGTGAAATTGACATTAATGCGGTAAAATGTCCTCACTGCACAAGCGCTATTCCTGAACAGGCTGACGAAAAATAATGCAGTTCCTTAAGAATCTCGACAAGAAAAAGTTGTTGTTCGCAGGTCTTGTACTTCTTTTGGTGCTGTCGCTTTCAACGGCAGCAGTATCAACATTAGGCAAGACTGACAGCAGATTTTTACCTATCAGGATATATTTAAGCCCGTCAAATCAGTACACAAATTTTTATGCAGTCGGCGACACAACCGAAATGGAGCAGTGCGACTTGATTGCAGAAAAAACTGCCGAAAAGCTTAAAAAGCTTGGCTTTACCGTAATGGTGGGGCAGTCGGGCGCATCGCTTGAAAACAGGTGTAATGAGAGCGACGATTTTAACGCCGATATGCACATTCCGATACACACTAACGCTTTAAACGGCGAGTACACGGGCGGCACGCATGTTTATGTTTATGGCGCTGATGAGCAGACGGCGGCTGAATCGTTTCTTGATACGCTCGGCAAAATCAGTCCCGGAGATGATGACCGGATTGAATATAATCCCGATTTGTACGAGGTTTTTACTCCGAATGCACTTACGGTTTACCTTGAATGTGAGTTCCACGACACCGAGGAGGGTGCAAACTGGATAATCAATAATACCGATTCAATTGCACAAGCAATTGCCGACGGTGTTTACAATTATTATTCTAATATTGAAAAATAAAATTTTAGAATTAAGCTCCATGCTCAATTTCAACAGTATAAAAATTACTATAATGACAATAGTAACCTAAAGAAAAATATTTATTGCACAAAAAAGGCATACACGCAATCGTAACAGAAAGTGTGTATGCCGAATTTTTATATTAAAATTTCATATAGTTTAACGTCACAAAGCTCGTCAAAGCCCCATTTGGCGATTGATTTATCATAGCCGATAAAGTGCATTCCGCATTTCTCCATAACTTTGCCGGAGGCGGGGTTGTCAACGTGGTGAACTGCCTTGATTTTTGTAAATCCGTTGCGGAATAATTCATCAATAACAGCTTTTAAAGCTTCGGTAGCATAACCTTTGTTCCAATGCTTTTTGGATAGCACGTAACCGATTTCAGCAGTCTTGTTATCGTCGATAATACCCACAACATCAATTGCGCCTATCGGCTCATCGTTTTCTTTTTTGGTTATTGCCCAGCGATATTCAAAACCGGAGGCAGCTTCATCAAGATACATATTCAAAAGCCAAATCGTGGTATCTAAATTCTCGTGCTTGTGCCAATGACAGTATTTTGCAACATTTTCATCACTTGTCCAGTTGCGATACATCATCTCGGCATCACCTTCTCTGAATGGACGCAAAATCAGTCTGTCTGTTGTCAATGTACTCATCAAATATCCTCCTTTTTGATATAAATTTAAGCCGTTATGGCTGAGTACTTACCCATAACGGCTTTGGTGCGGGCGACAGGACTTGAACCTGCACATCGGTTGACACTAGAACCTAATGGTAACGACACCTTGGTGAAAAAATAATTTATTAATTCTTCGGGAACGGTATGGCATCATATTTCCCCCTGAAATATTCAGATATTATTTTTTTATCAAAACGGTCATCAAATTCATCAAGTGATCTAATAGTTGAAAACCCATTCTCATCTTTGTTTATAAAATTTATTTCATCTTTTCTAAGTAACTTCAAATCCATAAGCTGAGATTCATGCGTTGTTACAATCAATTGAATTTTTCTTTCTTTTGCTAATTCCAAAAATTCCTCGACAAATTTAATTGTTAGAAGAGGATGAAACATGCGATTTATTTCATCAATAATATATACTTTGTTATCATCATTGTTAAGCAAGATTTCTATTATATCTAGTAATCTAACCGTACCATCTGATTCATCTTCTAGTGAAAACTTTGCATTAGAGTTTTTATGTTTAAATTCCAGAGTTTTGTATTTAAACATACCTTCTTCGTTTAGACTAACAATAAACATGCTGTTTTCAGGTGATCTAATTAACACAGCTGGTTTATGAGATTTTTCTCCTTCTTTGTTATTGTGCTTTTGTTCTGAAAGCATGTTATGAATATCTTTAATTATCTCTTTTGGTAAAGTTGAATTTACCTTTTCTGGCGCAATATTAGAAACAGTAATTTTTTCAATTCCAGTTGAAAAATGATTAAGCTTTTCAGCAATTACATCAAGGTTGTTGCTGTCAATCATCCAAGAATAATTTGTTATAGGTCTTTCGGGAAATGTTACTGTTAATTTAAAACGTATCCAATTATAAACATCTTTAAATACTGTGATTTTACTGGGCGTTGCGTATAAATTATCTTTATTTTGATTCATTAATTTTAAAAACAAAATTGAATCATCACTTTTTATGTCATCGGCATAAATATTTATGCGATCCTTTAATGTATTTGTTTTTATATATGAACCTAAAGTGAATTTTTTATCGAGTATATTTCTAGAAAACACATAGTTTTTTTGTTCACTTTTAGTTTCTTCGTATAACCACTCTTTTTGTAATGAACTGTTGTTCAATATAACTTCAAATCCATAAACAAAAGTTTTTTTATTTGTTTCAATCTTAATTTCAAAAAAACTTGCTTTATCTTTGTTTTCTTCAACTAATTTGCAATAGTGCGGGTAGGAACCACTTTCAAAACCACTAAATACAATATCTTTAAAAAAAGAAAATGCATAAACTAGATTGGATTTACCGGAAGCATTGGCTCCATAAATTGACATAAATTTTAAAAGTTTATATTTGCCATCTTTATATAACCTTTCTGAAAAATTACGTACTTTCCCCGCTTCCATGCTAAAGGTTTGAATTTCATTAAAAGATAGAAAATTACCAACTCTAAATTGGAGCAACATAAACTCACCTCTCGAATTATTATAACTAAACCAACAGAAAATATCAAGAATTATTAAAGATTTGTCACTTTTAAAAGGCGCATTTCGCAATATTAAGCGAACCAATATCAAATTAAAGAGAAATTTTCACTTTAACTCCCTTGACAATTTATGATATGTGGCTTATACTTGTTTTAGCACTTAACGATATCGAGTGCCAATATGCATCCGGAGGCATATTGTCTATAGAAAGGAGATAGTCAATCATGGCCAAAACCAAGAGTAGCAAGACTGGTAAACAGGATAAAAAAATTGTCCCAGTCAAGCCCTATAAAAGGTCTGATGGAACAACAGTTAAGGGGCACAGACGTTCAACCCCTAACTAAAATTTTCATAAGAAAGAATCAAAGTTAATGATGAACCTATGTACTCCTATTGTAGAACAACTTTATGATACCACATTATCTTTGTAACTTCAACCGACAAGTTTGTAACAATTTATAGGTTATTGTTACAAACTTAAAAAGGAGTCATATGATAACAGATACAGAAAAATTAATACTTTTTAATCAGTACGAGATTCTAAAATTTCTAAATCCAGATGAAACTGATTTCTACGAGCAGAATCAAAAAGTGCTTGAATACGGAAGTGAAAGTGATATTGAAGAATTGTCATCTTTTTTGATTGGAACATCAGAAGAAGTTAAAAAAGAAACTTTTGATATTTTACAAATGTTTCGAGATTTAGAAGATACGTATGAAAAATTCTTTAATTCAACTTCTGAATATAAGTATAGTGCGAAATTTAGGGGATTTGATGGAAATGAAGAACCAGAATATTATTGTTATTGCAAACATTTGATAATTGATGAAGATAGATATTCAGAATTTAAAGGCAGAGAACTAAATAGTCATTTTCCAGTGATAAACAGATATCGAAAAATGTTGAATTGTTACAATATCACAAATGAAAAACGAATCGGCAATTTCTATGAAAATCCAATGACTTTAAAAGAATTTGAATACATAATTCAAGGAGAAAGTACTGAAGAGCAGTAACGAATGTCATTTCTTGAAACTGCTATTAGTACCTTAATAATAGCAGTTTCAGAAATGTAGTTATGTCCTGCAAATATATGCTATGGATTGTACTGGTTAAAAAAGACGATTATTAGAGTATGAAGCAACTAATTAATAAAATGTTACGGGAGGTATTATAAAATGATAATACGCAAAAATAGAATAAGAAGTGAAAGTTACCTTAATGAGTTTAAGAAGGGTTCAAATCTTACAATTAAAGTTAATAATGTATTGAACAGTCAAACTAAAATAGAAAAATTTGGATTTAAGCTTGATGATGTGGATGGCACAACTATCTTGCCTTCTGTATTCAATTCATATTCAAGAAAAAATGCAGAACAGTTCTATACAATAGATAAAACATTGCCTAAAGAAAAATATACACAAACAATCTACTGGACAAGAACCGAGTGGGCGGGTAGAGGAGAAACTCGTGAAGTTACTGAGTTTACTGATATTGTGCGTGAACGTTATCACAGAGACTATCATTTACCTTATTCAGTAGAGTTTACTTTGTCAAGAACAGAATCTGAAAACTCTATTGTATCGCAACAAATAAAGTATGTTGATGATAATATAAAAAAGATAATCAATACTATAAACTTAGTACTAAGTTTATTTGGCGAATGCGAAATTATCTCTGATGAAGAACCTAGCTATAGTACACCAGCAAAAGTAGTGCATGTTAATTGGGATATTTTACCCAAAGGTAAATATCCTTGGACAAAGGTGAAAAAATCAATAGAGAGCATTTCGAAAAAATATAACAATACGCAAAAAGAAATGATGTTGAGAAATTGTGAAGAAATAAATAAATTATCTCCTGACTTTGTAGCGTATGGTCGTGCAGGATTTAGAGGATATGCAGTTTTTGGATTTACTGATAAGAATTTGTATATTCTTGAAAGTATGTTTCCAAATAATGCTACATATATCTTTGAAAAAGACTGGGAAGAATTATCTATGCTTTCAAAAGGTGAAATTCTGAATCAAAGTTTGCATAAAGCAAGAATAATTCATACTGCAAAATGGAATGAAAAATTCGAACAAATAATGGGGAAATAATATTTATGTGTAATTGCTAATTATTTAGTAGCTCATAAAATTTTGTGTAAAAAATCGGCAGCCCATAAATTTTTGTGTAAATAATAATCCTTCAAGAAACAACAAAACATCGGATTGAGGAGCAAATCAGGAGGATTGATTTGCTCTTTGTCATACTTTTTTCTATCTGCGCGATGTTTTTTTTGCGTGCCTTGCGTAAAAATCATCACGCAGTCAAGAAATTCTATTTTGAGCATAATTAATGGAATTCCCTGTTCTCACAGACTATTTATCTCTAGTTTTAAATTATAGCCTAGTTTTGATATTTATGTTAGCATACTTTAGAAATTAAGAAGAAATATCTATTTTAATCTCTATATTGATTTAGCATTAACAAGAGAATTCAAAAGTTCTTGTATGAAATGGATTAATGCAGTAATAATTATTTAATTGTTTACCACCAGCTGTATCTTGATTTTTTAAGCTTTTTTGATTCTTCATCCTTTGAATGTTCTCTTTCTCCAAGTAAGTCATCATTAAGCTTTACAGTGGGATCATACCAATCAGCCTTATTTTTAGCCCATTCTATCCATTTCTTGTCTTCATCAGTTAAGTTTGGTTTTGAAGAAACGGCTTCAATATACTTACGTATTTTACAGGCAACTGCAAAATCTTCTGCTTCATTAACCAACGCGATTGTTCTATCAATTTCATTATCCCGCATTCGTCTTAATTCTTCTTCTTTGCGCCTTTCTTCTTCACGACGTCTCTCTTCTTCTTCACGCTTTTTTCGCTCAGCTTTTATTATCTCTGATTTTTCGTATAAATCAATAAGAATATTCCCGAGTTGATTCTCAATTAATGAAGTATTGGTGTCTTTATAATATTTTCCTTCAAATACACAGAGTTTGATTTTTCCGTTAAAAATGTAGTCCCAACTTCTGATTTGCGGTTTAGATGCCCATTTGTATTTCTGCTTTTCCTTTTCGTATTTCTCAAGTTCTCTCAATTCTTCTTTTGTTTTTACATGAACGATTTTACTCTCGCTCTCAATGACCCTAAAAGTTACGGTTTCACCCCTGATTTCAAGCGACAGATCATCGTTAGTTTTTCCGCCTAATGACTCTACACATTTGAATAGTGTATCAATCAAACAATGCACTCTGGGTAGACTTTCATCGGAAATATCATAATAAAGTGGAGGTTCCCCTTTTGGAATAGAATAATATCTATCTCTCTTGCGTGAGGCAGAAATATCTCGCTTATGATCCTTTTTCCATGAATTTATTTTAGCTTTATTTGCTTTTAATACAGGATGCAGAATCGTAGATTCATCAGATAAATTAAATATAATTTCCTGAGCAGCAGAAATTACTTTTTGCTTTTCATCGTCAGATAAAAAGTCAAGTATTGCTTTATTAGGTGAACCGTCAATAACAGTGTCAGTACTTCTCAAACCTGTTTTTGTTGTAACATCATTAGAAGGCGGCAATGGTATTTGGGGTACATGGTGACCTGTTTCAATTTTGCGCCAGTATCCTACAGGAGGTTTTGGAATATTTAATGATTTACAGATTTTGTGTATCATTACATCAGAAACTCCATATTTTTTTGCTACCTTCGTTATGGGTTCATTCCATATTTCCTTATAAAGGGTATTTCTGTCATATGTATTGATTCCATTTTCTGTGTTAGTTTTTATACCGTATTCTTCTTCAAGCATGGATTTTTGCTTTTCAGTAGAAACAGTTGTTTGTTCCACTTTTAAAGGTTTCAGTGTTTTTTGTTGAGCTTTCTTTTGAACAGTTACAGGCTTACTTCTATCAGTTACCGGCAAAAGTATTTCTGTGATTTCAGATTCCGGTAATGGTGTTTTCTCAACTTTCTTCCCAACAGAAAGACTTGCCCAATACGAGTTTGAGGGAAGTGGAATGTTATATTTTTCACATGACTTCTTAAACTTTTGGTATGGTACATCATATTTTTTCGCTGTTCGTGAGGTAGAGTTTAGCCATACTTCATCATATATTTCCTGCCTTGAAAAAGCAGTCATTTTATATTTTGCCAAGATAATAACCTCCCTTCGTAAATTAATTAACGATTCTTCTATCAAGATTTTTGCTGCTTGAATTTGTTTTATTTCATTTTCATATATTATTTGTGATTGTTTCACCTCCCTAATTATTCGTCGCCACGCAATAAAAAACTTAAATCGCTTTTCATTTCAGTAAATTCTTTAATGATATTCTCAAGATTTTGTTCAATTCCTCGAACCTGAACTTCATTGATTTTACCGTATTTATAGGCAATTAATCTTTCGGGAATAATATTATAGCTCCAACTGTCTGTATAGCTGTCTTCATTTTTTATAGCAAAACCGATAGGCAGTTTTTCATATCTCATTCCTGTTCTGACAGCGATAACAGAGATGCCGAGATAATCTGCTGCTATCTGACAAGTGATTTTCTTCATATTCCTAATTTCATCATCAGTATACTTGTTCAAAACTATTCACCTCTTTTCAGATAATTTATTACAATATAATATTACCATTGATTTTTGTTTCAAGCAATATAAAAAATAAAGAAGCCCGAATTGAGCTTCTTGTTTTTATACAAAATTAATCATATATTTTTATTTGATTTTCTGCATCCGAAATATCTTTATATTTTTCAATTAACTTTTTAATTTCGTATAATAACTGTTGTTTTTGCTCGGTTTCAATATTTATGATTTCATAAAAGCTGAAGCTAATCAATCTTAACATGAATCCACTATCCCAATCTAAATTTTTCTTAAACTGATTAAGATATTCGGTTGTTTTTAAAATGTCAATATCAGAAAGCAAGGAATCACGGTCTTTTTCGCTTTTAGCATTCATTTCGAGATAGTGTTTTTCTTCAAATGAAAAAAAGTGATGACAATTTAGATACTCTATAAAATATGTGATTGTTCCTTTATATTCTTCGTTTGATATTTCAGTTGAATGACCATATTTACTATATTAATGTTATATACAATGGATAACATGGTCACATAATTAGTGCATATGGTAATCCAAAGTATAATTGACCAGAGAAGGCTCGTTAATGTGACAGTGCCAAATTTTCTCCATAAAATTATGTCGAATAAACTTCATACTATACTTAAAAACGCAGATTCATTAAATATTTAAAATAAAAAGTGTTCGCTGGAAGTTTTTGGCGAACACTTTTTCTTAAACTAAGGTTTCTTTTATTCTGTTGGCTATTATATATGCCAAATCAACAGGAACTGCATTACCTATCATCTTATATCCGTAATCAACATCAGTATAAATAAATTCAAAATCATCAGGAAATCCTTGAAGTCTTGCGCATTCTCTTACTGTAAGTCGGCGATACAAGTTCTCTTTCCCGGGAACGAATATTCTCTTGTTTTTTTCGACAAAAAGCATTTTAGGAGCTTGCGGATGTAGTTGGCACTGCCTGCCGCTCGCCTGAACGGTAAATCCTTGCTCATCCCAGGAACGAACACGATTACGACTCATAAAGATAGTTGAATAAGCCCCGACAAAAAACTCGTGATTGAGTATGGGTAATCGTCCGTTTGTTTTGTTTCTGGGTAATGCAGGAATTGCAGAAGTGGCTAAATCACCAATAGCTTGTTTTAGTGTGGTTTTCTGATATCTGTATGGTGTGGTTTGTTCAGGAAATCTGAAATCAATATGCAAATCTTTCCTGAATCCAATATAAAACACTCTTTTTCTGTCCTGTGGGACACCATAATCGGCAGCATTCACAAGATTTATAGTTACATCATATCCACAAGATTCAAATTGTGAAATAATGTTTTTTACAGCCTCAGAATGTCGATTAGCCAGCATGCCGGAAACATTTTCAGCTAGGAAAAATTTAGGCTGTTTACTTTTTAAAATTCTGATATAGTCATAAAAAAGTTTTCCACGGTCATCGTTAATTCCTCTTAAAGTTCCGGCTTCGCTCCAGCTTTGGCACGGTGGTCCCCCAATAATACCGTCAATATTGTCAGGAAAGTCAGCTTCTGTTATGCTCCTGATGTCTCCTTTAATTAGCTTTGCTTTATGATTCTTTTCATATGTTTCCCATATGCCCTTATCAAATTCATTAGCAATAACTATTTCGTAACCAGCTTTTTCAAAACCTAAGTCTAATCCACCTGCACCGGAGAACAAACTAATCAATTTCAATATAATCATCTCCATTCAGTTTGCATTTTAACTCTTAAAAATATAAATGCAAGTGAATTATTCAAAAACTATGCCATAATCTGTGATATTTGTTACATTAACATCCTCGTCCGTTTTAATGCCAAGTTTTTTAAGCACGGAAATAAGGTTTTCTGCTACTGAATTACCCTTGGTTACGAGAGGCTTGTCAAAAACTAGATTGCAATCAAGCTTTTCGTCGTTTACAAACCAATCAACATATACCGATAAAGGTCTATCGCCATCCCATTTCCCTTTTGCTGATCTGTAATTTAATGCTTTGCAGGCAAAGTAAACTTGCGGATATTTATCTACATATTCCTCAATAGTATATAGATTGCTGAAAATATCTTCTGCAGATGAAATGTTATCATGAAATAAAACGCAATTAGCTATACCTGAGTTTTCTATAATGTTTCCATTTACAAAAGCATTTTTCTTATCATCAGGAAGATTAGTGCCGGCATAAACATCAATAACTTGTTCGCGTGAAAGAGTTATTATATCTGAAAAATCTCCGTTCGATTTATTCAGTAGTTCAAACTTCCAACCTAATGTGAATGCACCTTTATCTGTTCTGCCACTTCTCTTTTTATATATCAAGGGCTTATTTAAAAAAGCTGATTTTATTCTTAAAGTTGAACTTTCAATAATCTTTTTCCAATTATCACCAAATAATAATTGCGCACGCTCACTGTTCATTTTATTTTCAATGAAATCTGCATTCTCTTTTTTGTAGGAAATTTTAAATTCCTCAACACCATTTTCACAGCTTGCTTTTACATAAATATCTGTTTTAGGTTCACCCTTGTAACAAGTAGGTTTTCCAGATTCAAGTACAGTATAAGGTGTGTTCTTATATGTAAAAGCTGTTCCTACGGAAAGTATTTCTTTGATTTTTCTTTCCTCAATTCCAAAACTTTTTGCCATATTATCCTCCGAATATACATTGTATATTTAAAATTATATCACAGGTTGTTTGTAAAAACAATCTGGGAAATTCATAATTACGATTTATAGTTGGATTTTTGTATTATCGCTGGACTTATGCAAAGCTTTGTGGTATATGTTTGTGCTACGAAAGGTGGCATAAACTATGGATACACTCGAAGATTTATACTATGGAAACTTATTTCCTCACGAAAAATGTGCAAAGCTTGATGATGAAATGAAAGAGTTGCTTGGTTTACTCAACAGAAATGAAGAAAAGCTCATAGCAACTCTTTCCGACAAGCAGAAAGAAACCTTTGAAAAATACAAAGACTGCAAGCAGGAAATTTCTGAAATCGGAGAACGAAACGCATTTCTAAATGGCTTTCGGTTAGGAGCGAGAATCATCATTGAAGTTGTCAATAACTAAAAAGGCGGATAGGTAATTATTAACATTGCCTATCCGCTTTTAGCTGCTATTGAATTTGCTATTGCTGTAATTCTTCTTTCAATTGTTCCAAAATATTCTTTAATCTCTTTTCTGCACCTTCAGCTGTCAAACCGACTCTCAATGATGCTTCACGGATTGTAATTTTATCCTTGCTTTTCAGACAGTCGGGACAGATACCAAAGACTAACTCAATCAGCCTTAAATCCTGCGGATTGAGTTTACTCAAAGCCGTTCTTAATTTTTCTCTCTGTTCGTTTTTGAAATATATTTCCTCAGGGGACAATGTATCCATTTCAACATCAGTGATTGAAAAATTGAAATAATTTTCACTATCTTGATTGTGAATATCAAGATTGCTGTTCTGCTTAAACCAAGTTAAAGTAATAATGCAGTTACGCACTGTGTTCTTTGAAATTTTTAATTCATTTGCAATGTCCGTGACTGCTTCTTCAAGAGGTTTATCATTCTGCTGTTGCGAGTACAGCAATGCTACTTTTCGTAAATTCTGATACAGGTTATTATTGTCGATATGTACATTACCGCAGACAGTACGGACATATTCGTGCCACGCTTTGAGCATTCTATATTTTATGAGTTGCAGTAAGGGTATATCCGAATCGTAGCTTTGCAGTTCGCTCCACAGCAGAGATGAAAAGATTTGTTTCAAGTCGTCAATTCTATTACTATCCAAATCGTATTTCTTTATAAACAGTTGAGCGTTTCTGTTGAGTACAGGCTCATAAATATAAAGAAATTCATTAAAGTATTTTTCATCCTTTGTTTCTCTGTAGCGTGTAAAATAATCATTCAAGTTATCAAGCCTGATTGGAATATAATCAAGCTGATACATTTTATTTTCCTTAATCTTTCATAGCCTCCTCATATATTTTTGAAAGCTCCATATCTTTTTCGTATTGATTTTCGGCATAGTCAAAATCGACATTAGCTAAATTGATATAATAATCAATAAGCTCCTTTGCCTTGGCAGATACATTCGCACTGTATTTGCCGAGGCTTTTATTTTTGCGGATAGAATCGTAACGATTTTTCCACAGAACATAATACGGACTGTCGGATTTTCTCTGCTTTTTCATTTTCCTTTTTGTGACTTCCGGGTGCTTTGCAATGTATGAGCAAGGCACACCGTATTTCTTATTTACCGTACTGCAATAAAGTTGATTGCGTGCTGTTGTCATAAAGAAATATCTGTCGCAAATATCGCATCTCCAAAGATAGTGACCATGAATATATCCTTCAAATAAATCCGTCATCAGAAAGTCTTTCAGATTATTGTAATAAACCTTCCGGTAAATCTTACTTGTGCCGTTTTCAGACTCTACCACAGGGATTATTGTTGCTCTCGTGCCGAATGGGTGGCTGTTAACGTCAAATATAAAATTCATATACGGGTCGTTTATAAAATCGCTGAATGCTTCTGCGAGTTCTGCTTTTGTTCGTGCGTTATTTTTTACTATTTTATTTGTAATCTGAAACACGACAGATGAATAATATTTTACTTCCTTTACAGCTGATGAAATAAAGAAACCGATTAAGAAAGCCGTTTCTAAATCAACAGATGCTTTGACTAACTCATCTAATTTTTCTGAAATTTTTATTCTATATTCATTCTTTGTGAATCGTTCATATTCCTCATAAAGTTTGATTTTCTCTTCTGTGAAAAACTCATTGATTATTTCTTTGCATTTCTTGATGTCAAATATTTTAAAGATTTCATATTGACTCAAAACATCAATAACTGAAATTATTTTTGCACGATAATTTAAAAAATCGGTTCTGTTAAAATCCTTATTTAATAATTCTTCTGTGAAATTTTTTAAATCTTCAAAAATACTTTCATCAATAAAGCGACTATCGGTATCCATTACAAGAAAACTTGTGTAACCGATAGGATATTCTTTATCGCTGATTGCACACTTATCTTTCTTATATGTGACGCTAAAAAGATTAGTTGTATTCAGCTTTTTCAGTACATTGTCCTTTAAGTCCATAGTATCAACTCCGTTTATATTATATCACTTTACAAATAAATTCACAAGTATCCAGGAAAGCAAATTGTGTTGTCACGTACTTTTACGGTTTTTTGAAAATTTTTGACATTTATATATTAGAGGACAAAAGGAGTGATGAGGTTATGATTTATTAAAACTTTATACGGATTTAATTATTAAAAATGAAAGGATGTGGATAACCAATATGGTTAAAAAATTTAAAAAACTTGAAATCTTTGATGGTGAAAGTCTTATGGACGAAAGAATTGAGCCGTTACAATTTTGCATTGATACTTTACTTCCACAGGGATTAATTATTCTTGCAGGTCCGCCAAAGGTAGGTAAATCCTGGCTTGTGCTTGATTGGTGCTTAAGCATTTCCAAAGGAGAAAAGGTCTGGAACTATAATACCAAGCATGGCACAACACTCTGTCTATGCCTTGAAGATAACAAAAGGCGATTGCAAAAACGACTTAATGTAATCACAGATGATGTGCCGA
>CANBJR010000005.1 GCA_947369085.1 uncultured Clostridia bacterium
TAACAAAAAATTTGTTAAAATTGTAAAAAGAGAGCGTATTTTGAAAAATGAAGAATAAATATAGATAATCAAATTCGGGCTTACAGACTTGTGTAAAAGCTGTAAGCCCGAATTTTAAATTGATATATGGGTAATGTTTCGGTACGTCAACGTTAATGTAAAATTCAAATGTTTTTGTTATTCATTTTGGCGAACACAGTTCGCCGCTACAGTATTTAAACATTGTTAATTGTATTTTGTTAATTGTTCAGTCGAGTGCCTCCGCAGGCAAATTAATTAAATTACAAAAGTTTGATTCATTTCATACAACATGATGTAAAGTTGTATCTTGCGTAAGATTTAGAAAAATCTCTGACTCCCGAGATACCGCGCTGTAATTCAGAACCGACCCTTAGGGCGTTTAAAAAAGCGTTAAAATTCGTTGTACATTGCACGGGAGCCACCGATGAATTTCGGTCGGGTTCTTGCGGCAAGTAAGATTGCACTGCCTATATGGTCAAGCGAAAGTCTAACGGGAACAGCAACCCTTTTCAGGTGCATACCGATAAGCGTACCGCCAATGTCAATGCCTGCGTCAGCCTTTATTTCCTCAAGCGCAACGGGATTTTTAAATGTACGGTAAGCAGTTGTGCTGAATGAACCTCCGGCCTTTGGCTGAGGCACTACGTTTACAGGCTCACAAAACGGAATTGCATCCTTTTCAACAATAATTGCTCGGTTGAGGTGTTCACAGCATTGTGCGGCAAGAAAAATTCCCTTTTCCTGCAAAATGGGATAAATTCCGTCAAATACCGCCTGTGCAGTTTCAAGGCTTGAATTTTTGCCGATTATACCGCCCGATACCTCGCTTGATGAACAGCCGACAACAAAAATGCCGCCCTTTTTCAGATTTGCAATTTCGCATAATTCAAGCGTAGCCTGACGAGCCTGACTTTTGATTTCATCTAAATTTTTATTCATAAAATCATCTCCCGATTTATTTTATATTATTGCGTATAAATTCAATTGCCTGCGACAAATCGCCGCAAAGCAGGTCAATCATAGGTATTATTTCCTGAGTAGGCTGTAAATAATCAGGCACCATCACGGTCGTCATTTTTGCCGAATGTGCCGATTTTATGCCGTTTATGCTGTCCTCAAAGGCAACACATTCTGTTGGCAAAAGCAAAAGCTTTTCAGCCGCTGTAAGAAAAACCTCGGGGTGAGGCTTGCCGTTTTTTACGTCGTCACCGCATACGAATGCGTTAAAATAGTCATATACGCCTGCCATTTTGATAATTTTGTGAGCGGTCTGAGCAGATGTAGACGTTGCAACGGCAATTTTCAAGCCGTTTGATTTAAGAAATTCAAGCATCTCAGTAAGTCCTTTTTTTACGGGAACACCCTCCTGCGAAATACGGCTTAAGAAAATCTCACGGCTTTTTTGTTTGAGCGGCTTGTAGCAAAATGAATCGCCGTAAAGGCTGTTGTAGTAGCTTTCAGCCATATCAGTGCGCAAACCGATAGTGTTTTTAAAAATTTCAAGATTATAATCAAATCCTAGCTCGTCCATCATCATCTGCCACGTTTCGTAAACAAGACGTTCGCTGTCAAACATCAGACCGTCCATATCAAAAACTGCGCCTTTTATCATATATTCAAATCCTTTATATATCAATGTTTTCTTAATTATTATATCATACGCAGTAGTAAAAAACAATGTTGCCGCAAAAACAGAAAACGAACGTACCAAGGGGATACGTTCGTTTTCATCGAGGGGATAAATAAGAAAAATGTTTTAAAATGTTATCTGTTCAAAAGTTTTTTCTTGTATTGTGCAGGAGTGCAGTCGTAAACCTTTTTGCACTGCGTAATAAATGATTTTACGTTTGCAAAGCCATTTTCAATAGCCGCTGCCGAAACTGTGTAATTCTTGGAAAGCATATCCTGAATTGCGTTTTCAAGGCGGAGATTGGCAAGATACTCGGAAAAGCTGACCTTAGTAACATTTTTGAAGTACTTTGAAAAATAAGACGGCGAAAGGTTTACCACGGATGAAATTTCATCAAGCGGAATTTCACGCTTAAAGTTTTCGTTAATATAAGCGATTGCCGTTTTCGCATAAGAGAAGTCACGTTTTGGAATTACTACTGAGTTTGAAGCGCGTCTGAAGCTGATGCAATATTTCATCAGCATATAGTAAATTTTATTTACATATGATATGTGAAGCAACGAAGCATAATCGTCATTTTCCACATCAATAGCGGCAATTTTTTGTAAAATTTCAATAATCGCAGGTTTTGCCTCAGGTTTGCTTGTCACGTCAAAAATAACGCTGTCAATCGGCTTGCAGAACATACGCATATACTCAAACGATAGCTGTATGCAAACAAGCTTAACACTTGTACCTGATACGGGACGAACAAGATGAACGTCTTCGCTGTTGAAGAAAATGAAATCACCTTCGTTAACAATCTTAGTATCGCCGTTTTGCGGACATTCAGCCTGTCCCGATACAACGTAGATTATCTCGGGTTCACGATGCCAGTGAAGCTCGGTTTTGTGAGTTTCCGACGATAATTTGAGGTACATTATTTTTGCGGGAAGGTTTTTGTCATAATTTATTATTTCGTATTTGTAATTCATACAAAATTCCCCCTGAATGGATATTGAAAAAATTGTAAATATGTTGTATATTAATATAAGTATAAACATATTATTACTTTTAAGCTATGTAAAATTGTTTGAATTTTATGTATATTTGTTGTATGGAGAAATTATGAGAACAAATTTAGACTATAATGCCATAAATTGTATATGTCTTGCAAGCGGAAAACGAAGTCAAAATCTTGAGAATGAACAGCGCCAGATTATTCGCGATACCTACACTTTATACTATATAACAAGCGGTAAGGGGATGGTCACAATTGACGGAATCGGATATTTTGTAAGCGCCGGTCAGTCGGTTCTGACGTTTCCGTTTTCAAGCGTGTGCCTTGAAGCTGATAATGATTTATCGTGGGAGTACAGCTGGGTGGAATTTCGAGGACTTGAGGCAGCATGGCTTGTCAGTAAGACTTCTTTAAGCAAAAAACATCCGGTTGTTGAAAAAATTCCTGTTCGCAGTTTTGAATCCCTGTTTAACATTGAGGACAGCGGATCCGACTCGACCTTTGCACAATGCAGGGCGGGAGGAAAGCTGATTGTACTGTTATCATATTACGTTGAATATTTTCCCTGCAAAGACAGTGAAAATGTAAACTACGCTATTTTAGCCAGAAAATATATTGAAAAGAATTACCGCAACTACGAGTGTAGTGTTCAGTCCGTGGCAAATCACATACAAATTGACAGAACATACCTTTACCGCCTGTTTAAATCAGAAACGGGAATGTCGGTGATTGACTATATAAATCACTGCCGCATTTCTAAAGCTGAAGTTTTGCTGATTGACGACAGCATTTCAATAAAAGACGTTGCATATTCGGTAGGTTTTACCGACCAGATGTATTTTTCAAAGGTTTTTAAAAAACTGAAAGGACAGACACCTACAGAATTTCGCAGAAAAAATAACGGAAAATACATTTAACATTGAGCGGATTTGCGTGTAAAGTTTCAAAAACTATATTTATTGTATAATTGATGTCTTGCATTTGCCTCTGTATTATATTATAATTAAATTGCTTTTGTTTTTACATAAAATTTTAAGGAAATGAGGAGAAAATTATGGAAAAAAGAGGAATGTGGAACTCACGCTTCACATTTATTCTTGCCGCAATCGGTTCTGCGGTAGGTCTTGGCAATGCGTGGAGATTTCCCGGACTCGCCGCTAAGCACGGCGGCGGAACATTTTTGCTTGTTTATTTGCTTGCAATGCTTGTTATGGGAATTCCGCTGCTGATGATGGAGGTTTCGATTTCAAGAAAATTCCGCAAGGGCGCAATTGAGTCAATGCGGGGAATAAAAAAGAGATTTGAACCTGTAGGCTGGGCAGCTACCTCAAACGCATTTGTAATAGTTTGCTACTACTCGGTAGTGTTCGCATGGGTTATCCTTATGTTTGTAAACTCGTGGCAGTTTTCAGGTATGACGGGTGATTCCGAGGCGGCTTCCAATCTGTTCTTTAATCTTTCGGAATCAACGGGACTTATTGAGGGCAGTTCAATTCCGGGCGGCGCGCTTTTATGCTTAATTGTTGCATGGGGGCTTATTTTCTATTGTATAAGAAATGGTGCAAGTTCTGTCGGTAAGGTGGTAAAATTTACCGTATTTATGCCCGTAATTTTGCTTTTGGTTATGGCTGTTAAGGGAATGACAATGGATGGAGCAATGGAAGGACTTAAAATGTTCTTTATTCCCGATGTTTCAGCGTTTTCCGATGCGTCATTATGGGTTGACGCTATCGGTCAGGTGTTCTACAGCCTGTCAATTATGATGGCTATTATGTTTGCCTACGGCTCATATCTGCCTGACGATGCAAACGTTGCAGTAGACTGTACAATTATCGCATTCTCGGATATGGCTGTAAGTATTCTTTCGGGTATTGTAATGTTTACCACAATGGGCGGTACAGGTATGCTTGATAAGATTACCGACAGCGGTATTGCAACGGCGTTTATTGTTTATCCTCAGGCTATAGTAAATCTTACTAATATTGGTTGGGTAAATGCAATTTTCGGCGCAGTATTTTATCTTATGCTTATTACTCTTGCTATTGATTCGGCATTCTCAATTGTTGAGGGAATTTCAGCTGCCATTGCTGATAAGTTCCACCTTGCTCCCAAAAAGGTTACGCTTGCAATTTGCGCAATTTGCGGAGTTATTTCCATAGTATTTGTAACCCAGGCAGGTCTTGCATGGCTTGATATTGTTGACGCATGGACAAATCAAATTAACCTTATTATTATCGGTATTCTTGAATGTGTTGCAATTGGCTGGTGCTTTAACCTTCGCAAGGTTCTTACCGAGGTCAACCGCAATACCAAAAAGTTTAAGGTGCCTTACTGGTGGTTTGCAGTGTCAATCAAGGTTATTGCGCCGGTGCTTCTTGCAGGACTGTTTATCTGGAATATGGTTACGTTGTTCGTATTCAACGGCGGAACATACAACCCCGATTATCCTATCTGGGCGCAGGTTGTTGCAGGCTGGGCAGTTTCGGCATTGGTATTCATCAGTGGCTTTATTGCAAAAATAGTGATTAAAAGAATGAAGAAAAATGGCTATGTTGAGGACGAAGTAAGCTTTGACTAAATTTTAAGTGCCTGTATTTTGACAGTGCGTTGATACTGAAAAATCTAAACAATGGTCGGAGTACCGCTTTATGGCGGTGTCCGACCGTTTTGTATAAAAATATTATGAATTTTGTGGCTTTGCTGTATTTGTGCAAAAAAGATGTTTGAGCGTGAAGTTGTTTTTGGTGCAAAGCTGAAAGGAATGATAATAAATATGCCCCGAGAACACCTTAGCAGTCGCCTTGGATTTATTCTTATAAGTGCAGGCAGTGCAATAGGAATCGGAAACGTGTGGAAATTTCCCTATATGGTCGGTCAGTACGGCGGAGGCGCATTTGTGCTGATTTATCTGTTTTTTCTGATTATTTTGGGAATCCCTGTTCTGACAATGGAGTTTTCTTTAGGACGTGCAAGTCAGAAAAGTCCTGCAAAGCTTTATCAGGAGCTTGAACCTAAAAAATCGAAGTGGCATTTGCACGGCTATGTTTGCGTAATCGGCAACTATTTGCTTATGATGTTCTACACGGTTGTGTCGGGTTGGATGCTCTGTTACTTTGTTTCTATGGCGTCGGGAAAATTAGAAGGGCTTGATTCAAACGGAGTTGCAACATATTTTAACGATATGACTGTTGACAGCGTTTCGGTTATCGGATATATGCTGATTGTAGTAGTAATAGGCATTGTTGTGTGTTCGTTCGGTTTGAAAAACGGACTTGAGCGGATTACAAAATATATGATGCTTGCTCTGCTTGCAATTATGGTTATACTCGCCGTAAACAGCGTTTTTATTGAGAACGGCGGAAAAGGAATTGCTTTTTATCTTTTGCCCGATTTTAACAGAATGGCTGAGGCAGGTATTGTCAATGTGATTGTGGCGGCAATGAGTCAGGCTTTCTTTACGCTTAGCCTTGGTATTGGTGCAATGGCAATGTTCGGAAGCTATGTTGACAAAAAGAGAAGCCTTATGGGCGAGGCTGTCAATGTTGCATTGCTTGACACATTTGTAGCGTTGGTATCGGGACTGATTATTTTTCCTGCGTGTTTTGCCTATAATGTTGAAGCAGGCAGCGGACCCGGACTTATTTTTATAACTCTGCCGAATATTTTTAACAATATGCCGATGGGAAGATTATGGGGAAGCCTGTTTTTTGTATTTATGTCATTTGCGGCTCTTTCTACCATTTTTGCAGAGTTTGAAGTTATAATTTCCTGTACAATGGATTTGTTTGGCTGGAAAAGGAAAAAAGCCTGCCTGATTAATGCAGTGTTGTTGTTTACGCTGTCATTGCCGTGTGCATTGGGATTCAGCGTGCTAAGCAACATTCAGCCGTTTGGAGCAGGAACAAACATAATGGATCTTGAAGACTTCCTTGTCAGCAACATCATTCTCCCCTTGGGTTCAATTGTGTTTGTGCTGTTCTGCGTAAGCAAAAAAGGCTGGGGCTGGGATAATTTTGTGGCTGAGGCAAACGCAGGCAAGGGAATGAAAATAAAGAAGTTTATGCGCGGGTATATGACCTACGTTTTGCCGATAATAATATTTGTTGTCTTTGTTGCAGGAATTTACAATTTCTTCTTCACTTAGATAAGTGTGTATCGGCTCGAAAACTTAAAACATAAACAAAGGTCGGAGCATCGCTTTACAGCGGTGTCCGACCTTTTTAGTATGGAAAATTATTTAATTGCCCACAGCTTTATATTACAAACCTTATTTTGCAGTTGTTATCTTGTTGCGTTTGTAAAGTTTGAAATTTTTATGCTTCCTGTTGTACATTCTCTTGCGCAAATGCCGAAGTCGTCACATTCGGGGCATTTTGAATAGTCGATAACTGCTAAGTTATCCGTAACCTTAATTGCACCCGCAGTGCAGACCTTTTCGCACTTTTTACAACCGATACAGCCGTTTTTGCAAGCCTTGCGTGTGACTGCACCCTTGTCCTTGTTACTGCACGTAACGACAACCCTTTCAACGTCAGCCATAAGCGAGATAAGATAGTTAGGGCAGGCTTTAACGCATAGGCCGCAGCCTACACAGCTTCTTGAGTCAATGTGAGCAATGCCGTTGTTTATGCAGATTGCGTCGTTCGGACAAACCTTTGCGCAGTCACCAAGCCCCATACAGCCGTAGGGACATTCGCCCTTTGAGCCGAAAATCAGCTTAGCGGCGGCACAGCTTTCAATTCCGCTGTACTCCACCTTGTCCTGAGTGTATTCGCAGTCACCTGCACAGTGTACAACGGCAACCTGTTCAACAACGTCCTCAAATTCAACACCCAGAATTTCGCTCAGCTTCCTTGAAACCGAATCGCCTCCCGGAACACAGAGATTTGTAGCCGTGCCCTCAGTTTCTGCAAGCGCCTTTGCATAGCCGTCACAGCCCGCAAAACCGCAGGCTCCGCAGTTTGCGCCGGGCAGACATTCACGGATTTCCGGGATTTTTTCATTTTCCTTTACAGCCATAATTTTTGATGCGACTGCAAGCACCACAGCGCATATTGCGCCGATAATCACAACGGAGATAACCGCGGTTAAAATTTCATTCATAGCGCACCTCCGTTATGCAAACAGGTTTTCGACAACGCCGGAAAAACCGAGAAATGACAGCGAAGTTATCGAAGCCGCAACAAGCGTTATGGGAAGTCCCTGAAATGCTTTAGGAATGTCTGCGTTGTCAAGCTTTGAGCGAACGCCCGAGAACATTACCATTGCAAGGAAAAATCCAAGTCCGCTTCCGAGTGAGTTTACCATTGACTCTGCAAATGTGTAGCCCTCGTCAATGTTGAGAATTGTAACGCCGAGCACGGCGCAGTTTGTTGTAATAAGGGGAAGATATACCCCGAGCGATTTGTGAAGAGAGGGAATATACTTTTTGAGTATAATTTCAACAAGCTGAACGAGCGAAGCAATTACGAGAATAAAGACGATTGTTTGAAGATAACCTAGGTTGTTCGGGTCAAGCAGATACGTTTGTATCGGCCAGGTAACAGCCGTTGCAATAAGCATTACAAAAATTACCGCAAGGCTCATTCCCGTTGCCTGATTCAGCTTTTTGGAAACGCCCAGGAACGGACAAATTCCCAAAAATCGTGACAAAACGTAGTTGTTGATGAAAACAGCGGAAAGCATAATTATAATAAATTTTGTCATTTAGCTTCCTCCTTTTCACCGCAGGAGGCTTTGTTGCAAGCCTCTGCCGACGGACAGCCTGCACAGCCAAAGCTCTTTTTAGCGTTTTTGCCGCCCGAAATTTTATTGATAATTGCAATTAAAATACCGAAAACAAGGAATCCGCCCGGCGCCATTGTCATAATGGAAATGTTGTTGTCAGAAAGAATCGGAATTTCAATTCCCATCCACGTTCCGTTGCCGAGCACCTCACGGATTGTAGCCATCAACAGCAGTGCAAGCGTAAAGCCTGCGCCCATTCCTACAGCGTCAATCGCAGAGTCGATAACATTGTTTTTATTTGCGAACATTTCGGCTCTGCCTAAAATTATGCAGTTTACCACAATCAGCGGAAGGTAAATTCCAAGCGCCTCGTCAAGCGCAGGTGCAAATGCCTTTACAAGCATCTGTACCATTGTTACAAAGCCTGCGATAAGCACGATGTAGCAGGGAATTCGCACCTTGTCGGGGATAATATTTCGCAGAGCGGAAATTACCATATTTGAGCAGAGCAGAACGATTGTAGCCGCCGCACCCATTCCGAGCGCACTCATTACGTTTGTTGTTACTGCAAGAGTGGGGCAGGTTCCGAGCACAAGCACAAGAACAGGGTTTTCCTTGATAATGCCCTTTAATAGGTTCTGTCTTTTGTTCATTTTTCCGCCTCCTTTACCATATCAAACGCTTTGAAAGCGTCCTCGATTGCGTTTTTATATGCAGTGGAAGAAATTGTTGCGCCGGTTATTGCATCAACCTCGCTTAAAGTGTCAGAACTCTTGCCGCAGTACTGATTTCTGTAGGGATCCTCGGCTGTTTTTGAACCAAGACCGCTTGTTTCGGAGTGAGAAAGCGTTTTGCACTGCTCAATAGTGCCGTCTGACTTTATTCCGCAAATCAGCTTCATATCGCCGCCGTAACCCTTTGTTGTCAGCATAAAGACATATCCCGAGCCGTTTTCGGCGCTGTAAATCTCGGTTACTCTGTCGGGGAGGTTGTCAATTTCAACAGGCCTAAAGCCTTCGGCTTCAGTAAGCACCTCAGACATAGCTTGCTCGGTTTTTTCCTGCTCGGCTTTTGCAATAATCGGCGAAGTTACCGAGTTTATATAGGCAAGCAGAGCTGTTACGACAAGACATATGCAGACGAGAACGAGTACGGGTTTTACGATTTCGTTAAAATTCTTTTTCATTGCCTGTCACCTCCGACAAGAGGCTTTGAGCGTGTAAGCCTTGAGATGTAGGGCGTAAATATGTTCATAAGCAGAATTGAGTATGAAACGCCCTCGGGGGATGCACCCCAGAAACGGATTAGTATTGTTATAAGACCGCAGCCGACACCGAAAATTATCTTGCCCCACTTTGTGCAGGGGGTTGTTGCGTAGTCGGTAGCCATAAAGAATGCGCCTATGATAAGTCCGCCCGACATAAGCTGATACAGAGGAGCTTTGTCGAAAATCAGCGACATTACAAGCACGGTGCCGATAAATGCAACAGGTGTGTGCCAGGTGATGACCTTTCTTGCAATCAGGTAAACTCCTCCTGCAAGTAAAGCAATTGTGCAGGTTTCGCCCAGACAGCCGCCGCGCACTCCGAAAAGCATATCAACCAATGAGGGCAGAGAGTCAAGCTCGCCCTTTGACATAAGCGCAAGCGGTGTTGCACTTGATGAGGCGTCGGGAAAAGTCCAGGTGGTCATAGTGCCCGAAAACGCAGTCATCATTACGATTCTTGCCGTGATTGCAGGGTTTGCAAAATTCTGACCGATTCCGCCGAAAAGCTGTTTTACAACAACAATTGCAAACATACTTCCGAAAGCTGCCTGCCACAGCGGAATAGAAACGGGCAGGTTATAGGCGAGCAGAACACCCGTTACAACAGCTGAAAGGTCGAAGATAGTGTTTTCTTTTTTGCAGATTTTTTCAAAAATCCATTCCGACAAAATACATACGCCTACGCAAACGCCTATGACAAGCAAAGCGCGCCAACCAAAGATTACAGCCGAGGCAATGCCTGCTGGAAGCAGGGCTATAAGGACGTCAAGCATAATTTTTTGCGTAGTCCTTGGTGAATTTATGTGGGGCGAAACGGAGGAAATCAGCTTATTCATTTTTTGTCCTCCTTTTGTTCTCTCAAATATTTGTTAAGCTTTGCCTTTGCAAGCTTGTTTGTCTGAACAATGTGCCTTTTTGCAGGGCAGACATAGGCACAGCAGCCGCATTCCATACACAAGTCGGCACACAGCTTTTTCAGCTCGTCGCATTGGTCAAGCCTGTAAGCTTTCGCAATTGCTCTCGGGTCAAGCCTGAGCGGACAGTGGTTTACGCACTCGCCGCAGTTTATGCAGGCGGTTGTTTTGGGAGGACGAGCCTCTTTTTCGTCAAGCGCAATTGCGGCATTAGTCATTTTAAGTACGGGAACGTCAAGCGATGAAACTGCTATTCCCATCATAGGTCCGCCGTAGAGTACCTTTTTCGGTTCGCTCTTAAATCCGCCGCAGAATTCAAACAGCTTTTCAAGCGGAGTTCCGATTGGTGCAATTACATTTTTCGGCTCTTTAACAGCCGAGCCGTCTACGGTAATGCACTTTTCAACAAGCGGCATACCGGTTTCAATATATTCGGCGATTTTTGCAAGCGTGGTGCAGTTAATTACGATTGCGCCAACGTCAAGCGGCAGACCGCCCTTTGGAATAAGCCTGCCTGTGGTGTTATAGACAAGTACCTTTTCACCGCCCTGCGGATAAATTGAGGGAAGTACCTTTACTTCAACATTCTCTTTTGAAGAAGCAAGCTCGGTCATCTTTTCAATGCAGGACTTTTTGTTGTTTTCAATGCCTATTATAATGCGTTTTTTGCCGAGATACCTGTGAAGTAAATCAATGCCCTTTGAGATGTAATCGGCTTTGTCAAGCATAGTTCTTGTGTCCGAGGTTATGTACGGCTCACACTCCGCCGAGTTAATAACGATTGTTTCAACCGCCGACAAATCCTTTACGCCGAGTTTTACAAAGGTTGGAAATCCTGCACCGCCCAAACCGACAATTCCGCTTTCCTTGACAGCGTTTACAAAGCTTTCAAAATCTGTAACAGCGGGCGGCTTCACGCTTTCGCAGATTTCCTGCTCGCCGTCTGTTTCAATAACAACGGCGGTCGTTTTCATTCCGCCCGACATTGTGATTTCGTCAAGCTTTTTTACCTTGCCCGATACGCTTGAATGTACGGGTGCGCTGATAAAGCCGTCGGACGAGCCGATAAGCTGGCCGACTTTTACAAGCTCGCCGACCTTAACTACAGGTACGGCAGGCTTGCCGATGTGCATTGACATCGGAATTACCACCGTTTCAGGCAGCGGAAGTTTTTGTGGTACGCTGTCCGCAGTATTTTTTCGGTGCGGAACCTTAATACCGCTTAATTTCATATCCCTATCCTCCATATAAAATGTTATGTATGACCTTACGGTCAATTAAAGTTTTATAATTCATAATGTTGATTAATATGGTTGTTCCTTTTAATCAGCTAAACGATAATTCAGCGTTGGAGTAATAGCACACGTTGCCGTAGGGACACGGCGCGCCGTGTCCACACAAAAATTGCAATGCAATTTTTGTGAATGGGACGTGTGGGAAATTCCTCTGTTAGGGGAAATGTTGCAAAGCAACAAAAGGGTTGCCGTTTTCGAAGAAAACCCGTCCCCTACGGAGAGGTTTGTTTTACTCTATAAATACGGTTTAATCGAAAAAATCGGATAACCACTGCGGATACGGCTGATGTGTCCCTGCGGCTGAAACCAAACGTTTCCTGTATTGCCGTAGGGGACGGCATACCTGACGTCCCTAAACGTTGCCTATATATTAATCTATAATTCGGGCAACCGTTTTTACATAAACAACCGATTTTTCCACTCGATTTGCCAGTCGAGGCACTCGACCGACCAAAACTCCACACTCCAAACTAATCTAAATTATTGTTTATTTTTGAAAGGCGTATAAGCACAAGCTGGGCGCACAAGCCCGTAAACGCTCCTGCAATTATTCCCGACAAAATCAGTACGGGCAGATAGTAGGCAATCGCCGGTGTTTGAGTCATAAAAATCGCCGCCGCAAGCTGACCGATGTTGTGAGTCACGGCGCTCAGAATGCTTAGCACCCAAAGCTGTTTAAGCTGAAAGAACCGTTTTAGCAAAATCATAAGCAAAAACGAAAGCAGACTGCCTGAAACGCTGTAGATAAACGACACGAGCTGTCCTGTAAATATGCTTCCGAGTACGATGCGTAATGACATTACAGCCGCCGCGCAGTGTGTGCCGAGCGAGTAGAGTGCAAACAAAGTAAAAACGTTTGCCAAGCCTAGTTTTATTCCGTAAATCGGGGTAAGCGGAGGGATTGACGCTTCAATCACAAATGCAACGAGTGCAAAAGCTGTGAGCATTGCAGTTAAAATCAATTTTTTTGTGCGGGGAATGTCAATCTGTCCGTTCGGTTTGGGTGCAGTGAAATTCTGTTTGAGTGTAGAGTTAGCCGGCTTGTTTGTTTTCATCGCACTGCTCCTGCTTTTGCATCAACACCGTCTGAACTGTTTTCAAATTTAATAACCACCTTGTTTGGCAGGCACACAATGGGCGAATAGCTGTTTTTTAGCTCGCCGTGCTTAACGCACAGTTTGTCGGGACAATCGGCAGACTTCATCTTTATGTGACCGTTTGAGATAAGAATTATGTTTGTGCCGTGTTCTCCCGAAAGCGTGATTTCGCGTTCGTTTGTAACACTGTTTAAGTCAATTTTTTCAACAAGACTTCCGTTTTGATAGATTTCAACAATCTTTGACGGCGACGAAATGTTTGAAATAAACAGCCACGCACCAAGACAAAGCACAGCCAAAACCGAAAAAACAATTATCCATATACGATTCTTAACTTTATAGGAAACTGTTTGTGAACAGTCGTATAAATCAGACCCGATAATATCATTCTGTTTGTCAGAATTGCGTGTCGAGGTACTCGACTTTTTCATTTATCAATCACCTCATAGCTTTGTGTTGAAATAAAGCTGTCGTTAAGATTGTCGGTAACATAAATTTTATTGTCGTCGGTAATAAAGACTGCTCCGAAAAGCAGGCTGTTTTTACTATAAAGCTCTTTTGATTTTTCAAGCCCTTTCACAAACAGCGCAGTAGAAAGAGCGTCTGCAAGCGTGTCGTCGTCTGACACAACGGTAACGGATTTTAAACCGCTGTTTGCAGGATAGCCCGTTTTAGTATCTATTATATGATGGTAGATTTGTCCGTTTTCTTCAAAATAGCGCTGATAGCTTCCCGAAGTTACAACCGCCTTGTCGGAAATTTTAAGCGTGCCTATGCTTTTTGACGTGTCATTCGGGTCGGCTACGGCAACGCTCCATAATTCACCGTCAGGCTTTGTGCCGACGGCTCTCACGTTTCCGCCGAGCGACATAAGCGCTGAGGTAACGCCGTTTTCTTTTAAAATTTCAGTCGCTTTTTGCGATGCATAGCCTTTTGCGACTGCGCCGAGGTCAAGAGAAGTGTTTTCATCAAGCGTTACTGTGTTGTCTTCTGTTTTTATATGATCCGCTCCTACGCCCTCAAGCGCATTTTCAATCGCCTCTTTAGACGGAACCTTGTTTTCAAGACCGGAATAGAATCCCCATTCACGTGAAACAGGCTCGCAGCTTATATCAAATGCGCCGTCTGTCAGCGTGTAAAGCTCTTTTGAGCGTGTGATAAGAGAGTGTGTGTCTTTTGAAACTGTCATAGATTTTTTGTAATTGAGCTTGTAAATTTCGCTGTCTTTATTCTGCACGGACAAAAGCTTATCAAGTTCATTGATTTCGTTCTGCGCCGCCTTTACGGCATTTTCGCTTTTACTGCCGTAGGCGTTAATCGTCATAACCGTATCCATTGCGAAAAATTCGCAGTTGTATTTTGATTCAAGACTGCACCCCGAAGAAAAAATAAAAGCGGCGGTTATAATTAAAATGCAGGATTTACGCAGAAGTTTCAAGCAATCATACCCCTATATACAGTATATAAATTTAATTATACAGCAAAATCTCAAAATAGCCAATATTTTTTTATAAAAAAGTGTAATTTTATAGATTATTCAGACGTTATTTGCGGAAAAAAGTAAAGAAATCTTTTATACTAATTTTATTTAATTAAATGTAGCCTTATATCCCTCGCCCCAATTCCACATAGCGTCAAGAATCGGTTTTAAGCTCTGACCTAATTCAGTGAGAGAATATTCAACTCTCGGTGGTACTTCTGCATAAACCTTGCGGTTTACAAGACCTTTGGCTTCCATATCGCGGAGTTGTGCAGTCAGTACCTTTTGAGATACGCTGCCGATTGATTTTTTCAGTTCTCCGAAACGCATAGTGCCGTTCATCAAATCACGCAAAATCAGTACCTTCCATTTATCACCGATAAGAGTTAAGGTTGTTTCGACAGGGCAAACCGGTAATTCCTTTACGTTTTTTTGTTCACTCATTATGGTTACCTCCATTCCATAGTTACTTATTGAAACTTTGTGTTTAATTATACTGTACGGAGATAATTTAGTCAATGTTTCCGTTTGAAATTAAGTTAAAAATAAAATTTTGAATTTTTTGCCCTGCTTTGACAACTGAAAAAGTCAGAAATTACGCATTTGTTTCCTTTTGGTAACTACCCAATAGTAACCTTTTGGTAACTACGCCACAATAAAGTGCGTACTTTACACTTGAGACCGACGCTCGTATAATATAGTCAAGAGCTGAGGAGAGCGGCCGCTATGAAGCTCAAGATGAACAATAATGAGAAATTTACAATGAACATTTAAATAACTTTTTGGCAACAGCCAATTTATCAAGGAGGAAACTGTAATGAACAAGAATACATTTACAACCGTAAAACTTTCAAAGGGCGAAATGAATATTTACGATTTTGGCGAAATTAAGCTGCACGCATATAAAACCAACGACTTCATTGATGACGAGGCTTTCATAGTCGAGAAAAACGGCAAGGCTGTTATAATTGAATCCCCTTGCTTTTTTGATAATATTAAGGAATTGACCGAATATTTGAACGATATAAAGGTTGAAGGCTTACTCATAGCCTACCACGGTGCAGGCGCTGAATTTTTGCCCGAAGTTCCGAAATATGCAACGCAAAATGCAGCAGACTATTCCGAAAACGGCGGCGGTAAGGCTTTAATAGATAATTTCACAACCGCTTTCGGGGGAATTTTCGATAACTCTATTCACCGTATTACCAACGTCATTGAAGAAGGAAAGATAACAATCGGCGGCATTGATTTTGTAGTCAAGCAGACCGCAGAAGCATTTGATGTTGAAATTCCTGAAATTAATGCCGTTTACACCCATATGCTCGGACACGACTGCCACTCCATTGTTGCAGGCACAACTCACGCTGACGGAATTATCGCTGAACTTTGCAGCTATATTGATAAGGGTTATGATCTGATTTTAACCTCACACTACACGCCGGAGGATTTAAAAGACACACAGACGAAAATTGACTATCTTGAAAACCTGAAAAAGATTGCCAAAAATTCTGCGGACGCTGACAGCTTTAAAGCAGAGGTGCAAAAACAGTATCCGCAGTACAGCGGTCAGAATTATCTTGATATGACGGCAGGATTTTTCTACGCTTAATATGGCGGCGGAGCTGTCGATACGGCAGCTCCGCTGTATTCATAGGGATATGCATAAAAGTGAGCTTAACTTGAAATGTGTCCGCAAAAGGCAGTTGCACGGAGAGGATAAAAATGACGCAATCCGAAAGAAGAAAATACTTAATATCGGCTCTCTTAAAAGAACAGCCGCAGTATTCTGAAATAGAAATCCCGTCGAGTGAGCAGAAACAAAAAACTCTGCTTCGTTCGCTTTTTAATATTCGTATGCCCTTGCCTGTGACTGATGAATTTTTGGCGGTACAGGACGCCTACTTGCAGGAAGAAATAAGGCAAAAAGGAATTACGGCTCTTTCTGATTTAGAACCTGCTCAAAAAGGGTTATATCTTTGGTGCGGAGATATAACCGCTTTGCAATGTGACGGTATCGTAAATGCCGCCAACAGTCAGCTGCTCGGGTGTTTCTGCCCAAATCACGGCTGTATTGATAATGCTATTCATACCTTTGCGGGGGTGCAGCTGCGTTTGGCTTGTGCCAAGCTTATGAAACGGCAGGAACACGAAGAAGAAACAGGCAGGGCGAAAATCACGCCCGCATATAATCTGCCCTGCCGTTATGTGTTGCACACGGTCGGTCCGATTATTCATGGCATGCTTGATAAAAAGGATGAGGAATTGCTTGCCTCCTGCTACCGTTCCTGTTTGGAGCTGGCAGAACAAAACGGATTAAAAAGCATTGCGTTTTGCTGTATTTCTACGGGAGAGTTTCATTTTCCGAACGATAAGGCGGCGCAGGTAGCTATTGAAACTGTGAAGAAATACAAAGAACAAACACACAGCGAAATTGAGGTGGTTTTCAATGTTTTTAAGGAACTTGATTACAACATCTACCGAGAGTTACTCAAAGCAGATTGAAAGACTGAAAAATGAGATTAAAACCGCCGATGCGATTGTTATAGGCGCAGGTGCAGGGCTTTCTGTTTCATCAGGATTTGATTACAGCGGTGACCGATTTGAAAAACACTTTTCAGACTTTCAAAAAAAGTATGGAATTACCGATATGTATTCGGGCGGATTTTATCCGTATGAAACACTCGAAGAATATTGGGCGTGGTGGTCAAGGCATATTTATCTAAACCGTTATGATATAGAGTCAGGCAAGCCTTTTTTGGATTTATTGAAAATTGTACAAGATAAGGACTACTTTGTGCTGACCACAAATGTTGACCATCAGTTTCAGCTTGCGGGTTTTGATAAAAAGCGTTTGTTTTATACTCAGGGTGATTACGGCTTATGGCAATGCTCTAAAGCCTGTCACGACAAAACCTATGATAACGAGAAAACGGTACGAAAAATGGTATCAGAACAAAAAGATTTGAAAATCCCGTCAGGTTTGATACCAAAATGTCCGATTTGCGGCGCGCCCATGACAATGAATCTTAGATGTGACGATTCATTTGTGCAGGATGAGGGGTGGTATGCGGCAGAAAGCCGCTATCAAAATTTTATCAGTCGAAATAAGGGAATGCACATACTGTTTTTGGAACTCGGTGTCGGCGCGAATACTCCTGTCATTATTAAATATCCTTTTTGGCAAATGACAGCGCAAAATCCCGAAGCTGTTTATGTGTGCATTAACTATGGCGAAGCGGTTGCTCCAAAGGAGATTGAAGAGCAGTCAATTTGTATCAATAAGGATATTTCTGCTGTTTTACAGGCTTTAATATAAAATTATTGCGTAATCAAACAAAACGCACAATAAGGTTCAAGAAGATGCCGAACACAAAAATTTAAAAGCCGATGAACTTGCGAGCTATCGCAGTTCATCGGCTTTTTCGCCCTGAGTTACAAATGAAATTTATGTTGTTACAGCAAGTAAAATAATTTTTGATTAAGCCAGCTCAAGCACCTTGTCAAGACATTGTACCATATCGCATACAATTTCATAGCTTCCGCCTGTTGTTACGCTTGCAAGCAGAGCGTTTATGTTTTCTTCAAATTTTTCGGGCAGGATTTTGCAGTTGCTTTTGCACAGCGACACAAGGCGCTTTTCACCGGGGTGTGTAAGCTTGTTGAGAGCAAAGATAATATCAAAATAGCTTGCGAGAAATTCCGTTATTCTGTGGTGAACGCTTACAAGGTCGCCTCGTGATTCAGCCTTTTTAATTTGCATATCGTAAGAGGGCAGCTTGCCGCTTAAAAGATTGCGGTTGTTTTGAATTATATTTTTTCTAAGCTCTTCGGGATATGGAATGTTGTACTTTTTCTGAAGTGCGGTAAATTCGCCCGTCTTGTCAAACAGCACCTTGCTGTTTAATATGTTGTGCCAGAAACAGGTTGTGTAGCTGTTAAACGGGTTTCCCTCGTCAACAACGTGCTTGAGATATTGTGAGAACATTTCTGTTTTGCGGTAGATTATGTCAATCGGAGTGCCGTTTTTGAGAACGCAGTTGTCCTCAGACTCCCAATAGTGGTTGCCGATTTCGCCCTGTGAGCAAAACGGCATTACTGTTTTGCGCTTTTCGTCAAGCGAAAGCTCCGAGTTAAGATAAACATAAACATCATAGTCGGACGATTTGTCGCTTGTGCCGATTGAACGTGAACCTCCGAGTACTACAGCATCGATTTCTTTTAGCTGATTAAATGATGAAATAAGTGAGTTAAAATAGCAGTCGTCACTGTAGTTTGTCATATAATAACCTCCGAACAATTTAATTATAAATATTTTTACATATAAATTATTTGATTTTGGTAACGGTATAAATATATTATATCATATTGCTGTCGGACTTATCAACGTCATATTTTATAATGTAGTTGTTATATTTTGAAAATTATTGATTTTCTGCGATAATTTTGATACTATATTATAATAAACATTGTAATAATACATATTAAATTATGTAAGGATATTTTACTTAATTTGTTTTGTTATGGGGGCGGCTGATATAAAAAGTTTTTTCAAATCTGCAAAAATTTCTTTTAAGCGCCTGTCGCCTATGAAAATAATCCTTATGGGATTTCTTCTGCTTATTTTTTTGGGAACAATACTTTTGTGTTTGCCGATTTCCTCGCGAAGCGGTAAGCCGACTCCGTTTTTGACCTCTTACTTTACCGCAACGTCTTCTGTGTGCGTTACGGGACTGATAAAGGTTGATACCCACAACTACTGGTCGCTTTTCGGCCAGATTGTAATATTGGGACTTATTCAGGTCGGCGGAATGGGATTTATGACAATCTGTATTTCGGCAATTTCGATAACAAAAAAGAAAATCGGTCTGGCTTCCCGTGAAATAATGCAAAGCTCGGTTTCAGCGCCTCAGCTCGGCGGCATAGTAAAAATGACTCGCTTTATCCTGCTCGGAACGCTTACGGTGGAGCTTGCGGGTGCGTTTTTGCTTTCATTTGCGTTTGTGCCGCAGTACGGATTTTTAAAGGGAATATGGTTTTCACTGTTTCACAGTATTTCGGCTTTCTGCAACGCAGGCTTTGACCTTATGGGCGGTGCAGGCGATTTCTCTTCGCTGACGGGCTATGTTTCAAACGTATACGTCTGCATTGTGATAAGCCTGCTTATCGTAATCGGCGGTCTGGGATTTTTTGTGTGGCGTGATATGCTTGACTATAAATTCAAGGTTTCAAAATACAGAATGCAGACAAAGGTTGTACTGATTGTCAGCTTTGCGCTTATAGTTTTCGGGGCGGTATTGCTGTTTCTTACCGAGCTCAAAAACCCTGTTTCAAACAAGGAAAGCACGGCACAGCAGATAGGCTCGGCGTTGTTTCAGTCGATATCAACAAGAACGGCAGGCTTTAATACTGTCGATCTTTCAACAATCACTCATTCGAGTATGTTTATAATGATTGTGCTTATGCTTGTCGGCGGCTCGCCCGGCTCAACGGCAGGCGGTATGAAAACAACCACATTTGCCGTTTTGATTTCATCAGTCATCAGCACGTTTAAGCACAAAAAAACAGCCGAAATGTTCGGCAGACGCCTTGAAGATAACGTAACACGACTTGCAACCTGTGTTGTTACGCTGTATTTGTGCCTTGCGGGCGGTGCGGCAGTTGTTATTTCAACGCTTGACGATATTCCGTTTATAAACGCTTTGTTTGAATCTGCGTCTGCTGTTGCAACAGTCGGACTTACAACGGGAATTACAACGGAGCTTGGAACAATTTCGTCTGTGCTTTTGACGTTTCTAATGCTTTTCGGAAGAGTAGGTTCGCTTACAATGCTGTTTGCTTTTTCAAACTACAAGAGCAAACCGCAGTCGCAGAAACCGCTTGAAAAAATTCAGATAGGATAAGGAAGAATATAAATGAAGTCAATTTTAATTATAGGGCTTGGCAGATTCGGCAGACATATGGCAAAAAAACTGATTGACGAGGGCAACGAGGTGCTTGCAATTGAAAAAAGCGAGGAGCGTGCCGACAATGCGGTCAGCATAATTGACGATATTCAAATTGCCGACGCAACCGACGAGGCGTTTATTAAGTCGCTGGGCGTAAACAACTTTGACTTGTGCGTTGTGGCAATCGGCGATAATTTTCAGAGTGCGCTTGAGATAACAGTTTTGCTCAAGGATCTCGGCGCAAAGTACATTCTTGCAAGGGCAAGCAGGGACGTTCACCGCAAACTGCTGCTTCGAAACGGTGCAGACCATGTTGTCTATGCCGAAAAAGAAATGGCTGAACGCCTTGCAATAAAGTACGGCGCAAAAAATATTTTTGACTATATTGAGCTTTCGGAGGACTCGGCAATTTTTGAAATAGCAGTGCCCGACAATTGGGTGGGCAAGTCGATTGTTCAAAAATCTGTCCGCAATAAATATAACGTAAGCATACTTGCAACAAAAAAGGGCGGAGTGATTTATGCTAACCCAAGCTCCGACCATATATTTGAAAAGAACGAAACGCTTATGGTGCTTGCCAATCAGGCGAATATTGACAGGCTTATGCGCTGATAAGCGATAGCTTCGTGTGCTCTTGTGTATTGACAAAATATTTGTGTTGATTTATCATTTTAACAAGTGAATGTTAAATCATATTTTAGTGAAAGGAGATATGGTTGTGGATAATAAAGATTACGGCGACAACTTTGATGTTAAAGGCGGCGGTTCGTTTGACGGTTATGACCGTGATAATTTTGATTTAGACGCGGCGGATAATTTTTCTCATTCGATTCACAGCGGGGCGGAAGAAAAGAGCTATGCAAACGCTGACGACGATTACGGCGATAATTTTGATTCGCAGACAGGCGAGGAAAATAATATCAGTTCCTTTGATGATGACTACGAAAACAATTCTGAGGAATATTACATAAATACCGCACCGAGCGGCAAAAGAAAATCGGGCGGAAAAAAGAAAAACAAGAAAAGTTCCAACAAGACTATTGCGATAGTTTTTGCAGTAGCGGCTATTATGTGCATTATTGCGGCGATTGTGTTTGCCGTTACGCAGTGCTCAAACAAAAACAACGGTAAAAAAGAAACTACGGCGCCGTCAACAAAGACGTCAACTGCCGAGGTAACTACTCAGGAGCAGCTTTCGGAAGAAACACAGGCTGTTTACACAGACCCTGTTGTAACAGAGGCTCCGACTGAGGTTTACACCGAGGCTCCCACCGAAGCGCCGACAGAGGCATTTGTGGAAACACAGCCTGTCGAAACAGAGGCTCCTACGCAGGCTGAAGCGGAAGAAACTGCTTACGAAGAAACACAGGAAGAAGACCCTGAAGTTGTTGAAGGGGTAGAATAAAAAAATTTTAATTTTTAAATAAAGAGAGGTTAATTAAAATGGGATGTAATCACGATTGTTCCTCATGCTCATCAAGCTGTAAGGAAAATAATAACGAAGATTTACATGAGGAGCTGAATCAGTACAGCAGTGTAAAGAAAGTAATCGGCGTTGTGTCGGGCAAGGGCGGTGTAGGCAAAAGCCTGGTAACCTCAATGCTTGCCGTAACAATGAACAGAATGGGCAAAAGCGTTGCAGTGCTTGACGCTGATATTACAGGTCCGTCAATTCCCAAGGCTTTCGGCAGAACGCAGAGGTGTATGGGCAGTGACGAGGGTATTATTCCCGTTGAAACCGAAACAGGAATAAAAATAATGTCAATCAATCTTTTGCTTGAAAACGAAACCGACCCTGTTGTGTGGCGTTCGCCCATGATTACGGGAACAGTTAAGCAGTTCTGGACAGACGTTGTGTGGGGCGATGTTGACTATATGTTTGTTGATATGCCGCCGGGAACAGGTGACGTTCCGCTTACCGTGTTCCAGAGCATTCCGCTTGACGGAATAGTTGTTGTGGCTTCACCGCAGGAGCTTGTCGGAATGATTGTTGAAAAGGCTGTTAAAATGGCAAATATGATGGATGTGCCGGTGCTTGGAATTGTTGAAAATATGAGCTATTTTGCCTGTCCCGATTGCGGTAAGAAATTCTCTGTTTTCGGTGAAAGTCACGTTGATGAAATTGCCGAGAAGTACGGAACAAAGGTGCTTGCAAAGCTCCCGATTGACAGCGAGCTTGCAAAGAGTGTAGACAACGGCAGGGTTGAGTTTTTTGAGGGTAATTACCTTGACGAAGCTGCCGAAAAGCTTTAATAGTTCACTAAAACGGTGAGGCGTTTTAAACGTCCTATGGGTCGTAGCATAGCTATAAGTCGGTATCTCGGGAGCCGGACAATTAACAAATAACAATTAACAATGTTTAAATACTGTAGCGGCGAACTGTGTTCGCCAAAATGAATAAATTGTTTCACAATTTATTCATAGGGACGTCTGGGAAGCCGTCCCCTACGGATTTAAAACAAACGTTTCCGTTATTGCCCATATAAATATAAATACAACGTTTTACTTATAACATAACAAAGGTCGGAATACCTTAATTGGTGTTCCGACCTTTTTGATTTACTATGAATCTGTTCCGTAAATCAAGCCTTATTTAAGTAATAGACTTAATAAGTCCGCCTTTTTTGATTATATTCTGAATAAACTCGGGGAACGGCTCTGCCTGATAGGTTTTGCCTGTTGTTTCGTCCGTGATAACGCCCGTATCGAAGTTTACTGAAACCGTGTCGCCCGACTTTATTTCCTTAGCCGCTTCGTCACATTCAAGAATCGGAAGTCCGATGTTGATAGCGTTGCGGTAGAAAATTCTTGCAAATGTTGAGGCGATTACGCAGGAAATTCCGCTTGCCTTAATTGCAATCGGAGCATGCTCACGCGATGAACCACAGCCAAAGTTCTTTTCGGCAACCATAATATCGCCCTGTTTTACGTTGTTTACAAAATCCTTGTCAATGTCCTCCATGCAGTGAGCGGCAAGCTCCTTGTGTGAGGCAGTGTTAAGATAACGAGCAGGAATAATTACGTCGGTATCTACGTTGTCGCCAAATTTATGTACAGTACCTTTTGCGTTCATAATTAGCACCTTACCTTTCTTAATTGAGCTTTTCGGGGTCTGTTATGTAGCCTGTTACCGCACTTGCAGCCGCAACGGCGGGGCTTGCAAGGTAAATCTCACTGTCAACGTGGCCCATTCTGCCTACAAAATTGCGGTTTGTGGTTGAAATTGCCTTTTCTCCTGCGGCAAGAATACCCATATGACCGCCAAGGCAAGGTCCGCAGGTTGGAGTTGAAACAACTGCGCCTGCCTCTACGAATATATCAAAAAGTCCTTCGTGCATAGCCTCAAGCCAGATTTTCTGAGTTCCGGGGAGGATTATACATCTTACGTTGTCGGCAATTTTTTTGCCCTTTAAAATATTTGCAGCCGCACGCAAATCGGAGATTCTGCCGTTTGTGCACGAGCCGATTACGCACTGGTCAATCTTAACTTCTTTTTCGCCGATTTCATCAACGGTTCTTGTGTTTTCGGGAAGATGGGGGAATGCAACAGTAGGTCTGAGCTTACTCAAATCAATTGTATATTCCTCGTCATAAACTGCGTCCTCGTCGGCTGTGTATTCAACGGGAGTTCCCTGATACCTGCCGTTGCAGTATTCACGAGTTATATCGTCAACAGGGAAGATACCGTTCTTTGCGCCTGCTTCAATAGCCATATTTGCAATACAAAGGCGGTCGTCAATATTAAGGTGCTTAATACCTTCGCCTGTAAATTCCATTGATTTGTAGAGCGCACCGTCAACGCCGATTTCGCCGATAATGTGAAGAATTACGTCTTTGCCGCTTACACAGCCCTGCGGTTTGCCGATAAGGTTGAACTTTATAGCGGAGGGAACCTTAAACCAAGCCTTACCGCTTATCATTCCGGCAGCCATATCCGTTGAGCCTACGCCTGTTGAAAATGCGCCGAGTGCGCCGTATGTACAGGTGTGCGAGTCTGCGCCAATGCAAAGACAGCCCGGACCGACAAGCCCCATTTCGGGGAGCAGGGCGTGTTCAATACCCATCTGACCGACGTCCTTGTAGTTTTTGATGTCGTATTTGTGAGCAAATTCTCTGGTTTGCTTAACCTGAGTGGCAGCTTTAATATCCTTGTTAGGAGTAAAGTGGTCCATAATCATTGCTATTTTTGTGTTGTCAAATACAGCAGTTGCACCGTTTTCTTCAAATACGTTGATTGCAACGGGAGAAGTTACGTCGTTGCCGAGTACCATATCCAGCTTTGCTTCAATAAGCTGACCTGCCTTAACCTCGTCAAGTCCTGCATGAGCGGCGAGAATTTTCTGCGACATAGTCATACCCATAATTATCACTCCTTGAGTCTGTTTATTTACTTTAAATACATTATTACATATAGAAAAAGAAAAGATTGTAAACTACTTTACAATTATAAAAATTTGACGAGTATCTCGGCTTGTAAGTCAGAAGTAAAATCAGCCTGTGCTGACAACGCTTTTTCCTCTCCAGCTTCCTTTTATCCATCTGATGAAAACAACAATTCCTCTTAAAATTTCGTCAGCCGCCATACCTATCCATACGCCTGCAAGTCCCATTCCGAGCACAACTCCGAGAACGTATGCAATCAATACGCTCAGTCCCCACATTGAAAAGATTGCGAGCACAGTCGGGAATTTTACATCTCCTGCCGCTTTCATACTGTTGATAATAACGATATTTGTCGTGCGTCCGAATTCAAGAAAAACAGCAATGAACATAACCGTTGCGCCAAGCTGTGCAACCTTCGGGTCTTTTGAAAACATTAAAAAAGTAATCGGAGAGGCAAGCCAGTTGAGTACGGCTATAGAAATTGAAACAAGCAGTCCGAATCGAAGCGTTTTGAGTACCCGCTTGTAGGCAAAGTTGTAGTTTCCTGCGCCAACGCTGTGCCCGACAATGATCTGCGTTGCAATAGCGGCAGAAAATGCAATCATATAAGTCAACATTGAGAGCATATTCGCATATATTTTAGTATTTATTGCGACAATGCCCATCGTGTTTACCATGGCGGTAATAACAAGCTGTGAAAAGTTGTATGAAATATTCTCGCCTGCCGTGGGAATGCCGAGCTTTAAAAGCTCTTTCAATATTTTTGACGGAAACGGCTTTAAGTATTTTATTCCTATCCTGCCGCCTATAACAACGTAAAAGTAAATTATTGCGGCGACAACAGCTAAAATTCTGCTGACAGTGGTTGAAATCGCAACGCCCGAAGCACCGAGCCCCAAACTTTGCAGAGGTCCGTAAAGAAAAAGGAAGTTGCCGAGAATATTAATAATGTTCATACCGAAGGATATTACCATTCCGAAAACAGTTTTGCCGTGACTGCTGAAAATCTGGCTGAACGCATTGATAAGCGCCTGAGTAAATATAGTGCCGCCGACTATTTTCATATACATATCGGCGTCGCTCATCATTTCACCCGGCACCTGCATAACCGAAAGAAGAGGATAGCTGAACAGGAAAATAACAAGGCTTATTACTCCGCTTAGCACAAGATTAAATCCCATAGCCACGGTGTATATGCGGTTCATTTCCCCTTTTTTGTCTGCGCCGAGGTACTGGCTTACCATAATTCCCGTTGCGCTTGAAATTATGGTGAAAGCAAGTGCAAGAAAGCCCAAAATTGAGTTTGCGTTGCCGATTGCTCCGACAGCCGTTTCGCTGTAGTTTGACAGCATAATGGTGTCGGCATAGCCGAGTGCAATGCCCAGAAGCGACTGAAAGAATATAGGCCACGCAAGGCTTATTACACTGCGCTGAACAATAGGAATTTTATTTTTTTCTTTTTTATTTGCAAGCGCCGCCATTTATTTTCCTCCTTATTGTTAAAAGTATAGCAAAAGGCTTGTAGCCCTTATTTTAACCGAAATATCTGTTGACCTTGTATGATTTGCAATGTATAATGTGAAATATATTATTGAATACTGAAAGGAAATTGTTTATGAATATATGTGTATTTGGTTCGTCAAGCGACCTTATTGACAAAGAATACCTTGATTCCGCCGAAAAGCTCGGTGCTGAGCTTGTAAAAAAAGGCCACGCAGTCGTATTCGGCGCAGGCAAATACGGCGTTATGGGAGCAGTTGCAAGAGGTGCGTCTGCCGAAAACGGTACGATTGTAGGTGTAAGCCCGAAGTTTTTTACCGAAATGGACGTACTCTTTGACGGTTGCACGGAGCTTATTTTTACCGAAACAATGCGTGAACGCAAGGGCGTGATGGAAGACAGAGCCGATGCCTTTATAATTTGCGCAGGCGGAATGGGAACTTTTGAGGAGTTTTTCGAGGTGCTAACCCTCAAACAGCTTCGCCGTCACGAAAAGCCCATTATTATATATAATGTAAAAGGATATTACAACCATATGATTGCAATGATGGACAATGCAGTTGAAAATCGGTTTATGACAGACGACTGCAAACGCCTCTATTCCGTAGCTGATACGCAAAAAGAGGTTTTTGACCAGCTTGAAAACTATGTTCCTTTTTCATATAATAAGTATAACTTCGTTTATGAGGGGGATAAGAGCAATGGCTGACCGCTGTGAAATGTGCGCTCATTATGTAGTTGACGAGGAGTTCGGTGATTATTGCAGTATTAATCTCGACGAGGACGAAATGGAGCGTTTTCTTACGCAAGACGTTACTCAATGTCACTACTTTCAGCTTTATGACGAATACAAAATTGTAAATAAGCAGATTTAAAATTTAGAAATCCATTCGGGGCACGATTTTTTCGTGTCCCTTTTTTAATAATAAAAAAAAGTAACCCGGATAATATGCTGCTTAATTTCTATTATATATATCATTTAGCTGTATTCAAGGTAGAATTTTAATAATGTATGGCAGTATTTATTCTTTTTGTATAAAAAACAGCAATGTTACAAACTGCAATGTATTTTTTACAAAATAGTAATTTGTTCTATTAACTTGCACAAATAAAACTAAAAAAGCTTGTACGAATATACAAAATTAGAAAAACTTGTTATAAAATTATTGCTTTTTGGACGAATTTGGTATAAACTTGTTTTATGAGATGTTTGTAATTATGTAAAATTTTATTAGGGAGTTGTTCACAATGGGCTTTTTCAACAAGATAGTTGATAATATGGTCAGCGAAAAAGTGCCCCGTAAAAGGCGCAAAAGGCTGATAGTGGTTATAGCCCTTATTACTCTTATTTCAATGACTACTGCAACAGTTGCTTGGTTTACGGTAAATACTTTTGCAGGCGTTGATAATCTTGATATTAAAATCAGCATGAGCGCACAGCTTAAGGTTGGAATGGAAGATTACGGCACTGACCTTGAAAGATATACCAAGGTAATTACCAACGAAATGGTTGACAGCTATCTTCGTGACCACGGCACAAATCTTGAAGAAACTGTGCTTGACCCGGTTACAACTTCTGATGGCACTCGCTTTACAAATCAGCGCGGCACGGTAAGAGAAGCAAACAACCGCTCATATCTTGAATTTGAGTGCTACTTTATCGCTACCGAGGATATGTGGGTGCACCTCACAACCGAAAGTACCGAGCAGGGCGAGGATGACGGTACAAAGGTTACAACCACCTCAACTGGCGCAAAGGCTGACGTTGTAAATTGCGCAAGAGTTGATTTTTCAACAGAGAGAAACGGCACGGCAATTTATGAGCCGAACCGCTCGACTCCCGTTAACGGTCAGACAACGTTTGACCTCCCTTCGGGAACAATGCAGTACAGCGATAACACAAGACTGTTCCACCTTGAACAGCTTACTCCCACAAAAGCAACAATCCGAATTTGGATTGACGGCGAAGACCCGCAGTGTGATGATGATGTTCAGGATGCGCAGCTTAGCGTTCAACTCGGCTTTGTAGGCTGCGATGATAACAACGTTCCAATTTCTTAATCAATGCTGATTATCGGGTGACTTTATTGCCCGGCTATAGACCGAAATTTTCAGTCTTACTACTTTAACTATTGCAAAATAAAACCCGACGGAGTGATTAATTTGTTCGGAAAAAAGAAATCTAAAATTGAACAGCCCATTACTCCGGAGGAGTTGAGCCGTCTTAATGACAAAAAGATTGCAGATGCCGAAATTGAGCATTTTCACGTTAAGAATGACTCTATTGACATTGTCAAGTACAAAAAGCGCAGAAAAGTTTTGAGCATAATCCTTACGGTTTGCTTGATTATTCTCATAATTCTGTTCATTGTTTCAATGCTTGTAACCCAGTGGGGCGACCTTATCATAAGTGTTGATTCTCCGGCGGTTAAAAAGGGTATTGTTCTCAGCGAGGATCCCGAGTTCAAAACTCAGAGTGCATCGCTTTCTGCTAAGCAGGCTGACGATGTAACAAATATTACATATTCATGGCTTCCCGTTGACCTTGACACAAGCAAAAACGGCGAGCATAACGGAGATAACTACGTTGCCTATACCTTCTATTGCAAGAACAATGGTCAGGTTACTCTTGACTATGACGCAGTTCTTGAGATTACCGGTGTTGCAAAGTCAGCCGACGAAGCAGCACGAGTTATGGTATATAAAAACGGCAAACCCGAGATTTACGGTAAGGGCAAGTTCCATGACCGTAACACAGCCGAAACAGATTGCACAAAATTTGTAACCGACACCGAGGTAATGAAAACTGCAACCGAAGATTTCAAAGTAGGCGACATTGACAAATATACAATCGTCATTTGGATTGAGGGTAATGACCCTGAATGTATTGATGATATCCGCAACGGTCACATAAGAATGAGAATGCTGTTCAGCGTTCGTGATGATGAAACCACAGCACCGAATGACTAACAATGTTTTAGATTACACAAATTGTTAATTGTAATTTGTTAATTGTATTGGTATTAAGTGCAAGCGCACTGATATAAAGAAAAACATCCCTATGGTGTTTTAGGGACAAAAATTATTTTTTAGGAGGAATTTCTCAATGAAAACAAATTCAAGAAAGAGATTATTAGTCTCTTCAGTAGCAATGCTCCTCGTAGCAATGCTCGCACTCGGAACCGCAACTTATGCATGGTTCACATCTAACACAACTGCTACGGCAAATGGTCTTAATGTAAAAACATCAAAAACAAGTACACTCGAAATCAGTAAGAGTGATCACGAATGGGGTACAAGTGTAGATTACGCTCATACACAAAGCATGTATCCTGCTTCAACAGCTAACGGCACTGCTTTCTTTAAGACAGTTGCTGCTGCTAAAACTGCATTTGACAGAGATGAAACTCAGCCAATTGAGTCAGCTTCAGGCGGTACATATGTTTTTGCTGAGCAGCTCAATGTAAAGAACTCAGGTGAAGGTACTGTAAGTGACATTACAATTACAATCAACAACTTCACATGTAAATACGGCAGAATCGCTTTAGTTCCTGCTACTGAGGCAGGCGTAATTTCTTATCCTGAGGGTAAATCATTTGTTAATTATGTATATGATACAGACGGCGAAGCTTATGATGCATTAAATAACACAAGCGGTACTACAACAGAAATTACTCCTGATAATTCAATGGTAATTGATGTTCCTGATCTTGGCACAAATGAAGCTGCTTACTACAACCTTTATGTATGGTTTGAAGGACAGGATACATGGTGTTTTGATACAAATGCCGGTCAGAATCTTGGCACAATGTCAGGTAATACAAGCAACTTCTCATTCACAGTTACAGGTACACCTGTAAGCACACCTGCAGCATAATTTTTAAAGCAACAAAAACAGCAAAAATCTGAATTTATTGGAGTCCCCTTATGAGCAAAGCGTTAAAAAGAATAATTAATATTGTAATTGACATTTTAGTCATATTTATTCTGATAGTGTCAGTATTTGTAGCCACACTGTCGTTGACCACAGAATCATCAGGGGTTCCCAATATTTTAGGCATAGTGCCCTTAAGTGTTCAGACTGCTTCAATGGAAGATACAATTAATCCCGGAGACTTAATCTTCTGCTCTGTTTCTGATGTAGATGACGAGTTTCAAAAGGACGATATTGTAACCTTTCCGATTATAGTAAACGGCGAGCAGGTTTTAAACACTCACCGTATTGTCGAGGTAGTAAAAGATAGCAATATCACATATTACAGAACACAGGGTGACAACAAAAAAACTAATCCCGAGCCGGACAAGGAATTGCAGACTGCGTCCACAATAGTGGCAAAGTATAACAGCTTTAAAATCCCCGGCTTGGGTAACGTCTTAAGCTTTATCAGAACTCAGTTCGGATTTTTCCTTTGCATACTGCTTCCAATGATTCTTTTCTTTATCTATGAAGCTGTCAGGGTTGTAATGAACCTTCTGGCTTACAACAAAGAAAAGACGCTTGAAGAAGCAAAGAATGCTGTTAATAATTCTGAACTTACGGAAGAACAGAAGAAAAGGGCGATTGAAGAATATCTTGCTTCAGTCAATCAGCAAAGCAATAATGCGGAAAATGAGCCGAAAGTACAAACACCTACTGGTGGCGATAATTCCGATTCTGAGAATTAAGGCTTACTATTTAATTAAAATTATTTGTCCCTATGCACATGGGTGCATTTAAGTAACGAAAATATTTCTTTTCCGCCAAACGGCGGGAAAGAAATATGAAGTTGCATTTTACTATAACATTTATCCAAATAAGTTTATTTGGAAAATTACAACACCGTGAGGAGATGTGTTTCTGTTTTGCAGAAATACATTGAGGTAGATTTTTTTAAGGAGACGAAGTACCGTGGATACAGTATTTAAATTTCTGTTTGAATTTCTCGGTCAGTTTTTTGGCTCATTGTGGTCAATTATAACAGGCTTATTTGCCGGAGTTGGAAGTGCATTTGACTTCCCGGCATACATAAACATTATCAATGCCTATACTACCGAGCTGGGAGGACTTGCCTGGGGTATTGCAATTCTTGCCATAGTGCTTCTTATTGCTGTGCTTGGACTTATTGTATGGCTCATCATCGTCGCCGTAAAAAAGTTTATCCGTTCACACCGCAGAAGAAAAGACACTGACTCCCTTGTAAAGGAAGTACAGGCTCTTAATAAAGAGGTAATGAGATTAAACCTTGAAAAGGACAAAATCCTTTCTATGAAGGTTTCACAAATCGGTCTTAATCCCAACGAAATCGCTGAGCTTACCGGCGAGGAAATTGAAGCTCTCAATAACGGTGAGGAAGAAGAAGCTGAAAACGGTTCACGTTTCTACAAACTTACAGAAATTGATGAGCTTTGGGCAGATTATGTACCTCCTGTATATGATAACGATATCACACTTCCCGAGTTCTGCGAGCGTTTCCGCTTATTTGCTTGCTCGCGTCTTGGTCTTTACTATGACATTAAACTCATCAGACTTTTTGTTGCTTCTTTTGCTTCAACAAGACTTATTATCCTACAGGGTATTTCAGGTACAGGTAAAACTTCACTTGCTTATGCCTTTGGTAAGTTTATTAGCAACCCGTCAATTATTGCTTCTGTTCAGCCGTCTTGGCGTGACAGAACAGAGCTTTTCGGTTACTTCAATGAATTTACAAAGAAGTTTAACGAAACCGAGCTTCTCCGTGCTATGTATGAAGCTTCTTATAACGAAAATATTTACGCAGTAATTCTCGACGAAATGAACATCGCACGTGTTGAGTATTACTTCGCTGAGATGCTCTCAATTCTTGAAATGCCGTCACGTGACGAGTGGGTTGTTGACATTATTCCAAACGCATGGCCTACCGACCCGAAACACATCAAAAACGGTCAGCTTCAGATTCCGCCGAATATGTGGTACATCGGTACAGCTAACAACGATGACTCTACCTTTGCAATCACCGATAAGGTTTATGACCGTGCTATGCCTATTAACATTGACACTAAGGGCGTTGCCTTTGAGGCTGAAGATACACCGCCTATTAATATCAGCTATAAACACTTTGAAGATATACTCAACGAAGCAAAGGCTAAATATGTTGTTTCAGAAGAAAACCTCAAAAAGATTGGACTTCTTGACGACTATGTTATCGAACATTTCCGTATAGCTTTTGGTAACCGTATTGTTAAACAGCTTCGTGACTTTGTTCCTGCTTATGTTGGTACAGGCGGAACTGAAATTGATGGTCTTGACTATGTTCTCGCCCGTAAGGTATTCAGAAAGTTTGAATCACTCAACCTTTCTTATATTCGTGATGAAATCGACGGTCTTTGCGCATACATCGACGAATTGTTTGGCGAAGAAAATATGAATGAATCAAAGGATTATCTCCGCATGCTCAAAAAGCTCGTATAATTAGCTACATAGGGCGAACTGCGTTCGCCCTTTAGTTACTGTAAAAATTGATTTTTGTGCCGGAATAATTTGGTGATTATGAGGAGCTAACATAATGGCTGATTACAGTAAATATTACAGAGCCTACATGCAAATGCAGGATCTTCTGCAAAATGATTTTACTTACAACTACATAAATGCCGGTCTTAAGGACGGCGATAAGGGCAACGATACGCTTGTTGGTAAAACCAATGAAAAAGTAATCGATATGGATTGGGTTGAGGCAATTGAGCATGCGCTTCCGTATATCCAGAATGCCATTGATGAACAAAGACGTTTTATTAAGCAAGTAGATAATGTTGTGCGCATTGAGCTTGCTAAGAAAATCGGACCCGACTCCGTAAAACATCTTTCACAGCATACCAATTTTATAGCCAAGGTTGAGGGCGATATGGTTACGCCAAACAAAATTCTCACTATTGAGCGTGAGGAAACCTTTGCTACTTATGAAAACCGTGTGCTTATGACGCTTATCCGCAAAGCTCTTAACTTTGTTGACGATAAGTATTCTAAAATGAAAGACGTGCCTAATGACTCGTATAATGACATTAAGGTTACACGTCATATGGATCTTGACGGCGAAAAAGTAAACTTTAATTATGAGTATGAAAAAACTTCTCATGATGTAATCTCTGATGAACTTGATGTTCAGGATTTTTCAAATCTCTCAGATTTTGACCGTATTCGTCGTTGTCGTCAAGCACTTAATGAATTTAATAACTCTCCGCTTATTCAGGCAATTTCAAAAGAACCCGAGGTTCATCCCCCGCTTACTCAAACAAACCTTTTGAAAAAGAATCCAAACTTTAAAAAGGTTGTTGAATTGTGGAATTTCCTTGATACCTACAAAAAACTCGGATTTGAAATTGTTGGTGAAGAATATAAAGGCGAAATGTCTGACACATTTAAGCAGGATGTTTATTTTACAATGGGCTTTGAACATTTTATGATGAACATTGCCACAAATCCTGCTTTGCGCAGAATGCTTCAGGAAAAGTACGAGGAAGAAAACGCTCGTATTGCGGCTGAAGAGGCAAAGCCTGAAAAAACACGTGAGGCAGTCTTAAAAGCTCAGCTTGATGCTGTTCGTAAAGAGGAAATGGAAATTCGCCTCAAAGAGATTCGCGAACGTGATAAGCAAATCCTTGATTTACAAAACGAGGTTAGAAATCTAAAGAATCAGCTTGACGAAAAGGAGCGTATGATTCTTACACTCAAGGGCAAAATTTCTGCTCTTGAAGATGAACTTACTGCTGTTAAGAATGAACTCAAGGAAACAAAACTTAAGTTGCTTGAGGCTGAGAAAAGAATTAAGGAACTTGAAGAAGAAAATCAGCAGCTTAAAGATGAAATTGTTCAACTTAAGGCAACTATCGACGAGCTGAATAATACAATAGATGAACTTAATAAGCAAATTATCATCCTTAATGACCGCGTTCAGGTATTGATGCAGGAAAATGCTCGTCAGCAGACTAAGATTCAGGAGCAGGAACAGCAGATTGAAGAACAGCAGAACAGAATTTCTGAATTGGAGACCCAAACTGCTGAACAGCTTGCAAAAATTGCTGCTCTTACTGATAATTTGGCTAAAAGTGAAGCAGAGATTGAAAGCAACAAAAAAGAGATTTTTTCCCTCACTCAGAAAAACGAAAGGCTTGATGAAACACTGCAAAAAGAGCGCGCTGCTCATAAGGACTTGGTTGTTCAGATGAACGCTGACTTTGCAGCCAAAACAAAGGCTGCCGAGGAGCAGTTTATATCAGAGAAGAAGTCACTTCAAAAGCAGATTGACGACTCAGACGCAGAACATACAAGATATGTTGCACAGCTTAATGCTGAATTTGCCGACAAGGCAAATCTTGCAGAACAAAAACGCATAAAAGAGCTTGCTGATAAGCAGACTGAACACGAAAAGCAGATTGAGCAGATTAAACTTTCAAATGACAAAGCTTCTGCGGCTGTAGAGGCTAAGCATGCATCGGAAGTAAGAAAGGTTAAAAAGTCTGTAGACAAGCGTGTTGAAGCAGCTCAAAAGACTGCCGAAAAGCAATACAATGCTAAGATTAAAGAGCTTAAGTCGCAGCATGCAAGAGAAATCGCCGAAGTTAAACGCAAGGCTAAGGAAGAAATAAGACTTGCAAAGCAAAAAGCAAAATCTGATGTAAAGCTTGCAAAGCAAAAAGCAAGAAAAAATATGTTTACAAAAGAAGAACTTTTGGAAATGAACGACATAATCAATGCTGACTAAAGGATTATTCAGAGAGGCAAACATATGAAAAATTCTACTGCGCCTAACAGGAAAACGGGCAGAATGATTGCTAAAAATTTAATAATTCTGTTAGTTCTTGTTGCTGTGACTTTTGTCAGTATGTGGGCATGGTTTACAAGTGGTACTAAGGCGGATGCAAATGGCATCAACGTTAAGTGTGCTTCATCAGAAGGTATTGAAATTGCTGTTGTGCCTCATAACCAAACAGTATCTGATGTTACAAGCTTGACATATAGTGATACTATTGAACTTAGGAAAAGCGAGGAAGGCGAGCCGGCAAGTATTCTTGATTCACTATCTCTTACCGAGATTACGAGTGACGGAAAAACATTTTATCGCCCAAGTCTTAGACAGACTGACGGTATTGCTTCTCCTGTTATCAGTGACTCAGAGGGTAATCTTGTGACATGGAATGAGGCTGTGCAGCAGGTTCATTATTTGAGTTTTGACCTTTATGTTCGTTCAAAAGCTTCGCAGACTGTTCGTCTTGAAAGCAGTTCAACGTTTGTTCCGCATTCTACTTATTTGACAGGTCCTCCGGCTACAAACAAGAGTACTTACGGTGACTACTCACGTGACTGTATTGTTGGCGCTGCAAGGTTTTCTGTAGTAGATAAATCTAATGCTCGTAAACTGCTTTGGATTCCTCACCCGGAATTGAAGCTTGAAACAACTGATGCTGAGGGCGGAGGACATACTTTTACAATGCTTACAGGTCTTACCTCGGGTGATTCGTTTAGTCATCAGTATTACGGGGTAAACTCATCAAAACAGCCAAATAGAACTCCTACTGTTGTTAATGAGTCAGACGACCCGACAACAGGTGTAACTGCTTCAACTAAGAATTCAAGTGGCGACTACGTTTTAGGTAAAGATGTAGTTCTTACAAATCTTGACGATAAAAAAACCGATAATTATTACTATGGATGTGTAACCTGTAATATGTGGGTTGAGGGCGAAGACCCTGAAGCCAAACTTGCACTTGTGGGCGGCGAATTCACGATGAGATTGAATTTTACAGGTACACCATCATAAAAATCAAAGGAAGTGATACATATGAAATCGAATAGTTTTTTGCGTAATTTCTTTTTCGGATATTCCGAAAAACGTATAATAGGCAGAAAAAAAATTATGACAACATATGTTTCACTTTTTTTAGTGTGTGTGCTTTTAATAACGTCAACCTTTGCATGGTTTACAATGCAAAACTCGGCTTCTCTATTCACAGATTTGTTTAGGATGGATTCTTCCACCGGTTTGAGTATCAACGACGGCGAATCCATTACAAATAAAATCGTTCTTGATGACTTTAAGCTTACTGAGGCTTCGAGTGTTGACGGCAGAAATATGTTTTTCCCTGTTTCAGGTTTGGACGGCTCAAACACCAATGATTTAGCCTTTCGTGAAGGCAATGCCGGTGATAAAAATGTCCATTACGCAAGTAAAAATATTACTCTTGTAGGCGTAACCGACCCTACAAATATTTATATAAAAAGTTATAATATTACTGTTAAAGGCACTTATAACGGCACTGACTATGAAGAAGTTTTTGACGGTACAACACATATTGAAGATACAAACAACGATGGAATATACGATAAGCAGCTTCATCACGAAAAATGTCCGATTCGTGTAGCCTTTATTGAAGACAGTGAGGACGCTCCTCGTGTTTTTGACCCTACTGCAATCATTCAGGAGCATGTTGATGACTATGACGCCGTAAGTTATATAGATGCGAATGGTACGGCTTCTGTTCAGCGCACAAATAACAGATCATTTTCTGATTATATTTTTTCATATGATTCAGAACCGCTTTTCCAGATTTCCCACAGTGATTCAATCGACCTGACAATGGTTGCATGGCTTGAAGGTACAGGTGAAAACTGGGATCGCTATGCTGACGCAACAATTTCAATTGAGGTTGTTTTGGAAAGTAACTATTCTGAGATGGTTCCTGTTCAGTTTGTTGATAAAACAAGTAATGATGACAATAATAATAAAGATACAGTTAATAGCTGGATTGGTGGCGATGATTGTATCGTTACTATGGCATATCAGGATAGAGACGGTGCAACAAAAACTGTTGTTATGTCGAAACTCGAAGGCACTGAAGAAAATCCGATTGAATACCCTACTTGGGTTGCAATGCTTCCAAAGGATATAGTTACCAACATTTCTTTTTATCGTTTTTCAGTTGCGAATGAGACCATTTTTAACTCATGGCATACATGGGATGATCAGGCTAAGTATGATCAACAACTGACTAAAACAGCAAAAGGTTGGCTGACCAATGTATTTGGCAGAAGCGAAGGTAATTATCTTGAAACAACCCGAGGCAGCTCCCTTGTATACACTGCCCGTGCCGGTAACGGTTACGGCTATGTTTCGGATAATGATAAAGATTTAGATATGAAGCGTTTATCCCCGTGCATTGGCTTCTGGGACGCTACAGTAGCAAACAAGGGTCTTTCCGGCAGCGGTGGCGGCGGTGGCGGCGGTGAAGATCCAACAGATCCTCCGCAGCAGGGCAGTTCGGTTCAGGTTGGCGTTAACCTGAACATACCGAGCAACAAGAACTGGATAAGTAATAATCTGAGAAATGGATATACAATTTGGGTAGAGTTTACTACAGGCGACCCTGTTGAGATGACTATAGACAAGAACAATTATGATCGTTGCACATACAGCGGACAGCTTGAGATTGGCAGACGCATTAGGAGTATTGGTCTGAAAAACTCTTCCGGCGTATTTACCAATCATCTTGCACTGAAAAATCCACAGTCTATTGTTACCGCATACAATTATAACTTTAAGGTTGACAATGACGATACCATTGTTCCAAACTAAAACTTACTAAAAAAGGAGGTGTCATAATGAAAAGCAAGCTTGAACTTATCAAGAACCAGTTTAACTTTAGAAATAAATCACGCAAAAGCATTTTACTTTCCGTTGTGGCACTTATTGAGATCATTGCGATTATGGTAGTTTCAACATATGCGTGGGTTGAAACTGCGTCTACAATAATCATTGAGAGCAATGGCGAACAGCAAATTGATTCATATATCTATACAAATGCTGACTTAAACAGTAATAATGCAGGCGTTATTGATCTTTCAAGATACTACCGTACATCGGGTAATATGCATCTTGCCTCTGCTACAAGCTCAAACGGAAGCAGCATTTTCTTCCCGAGAGTTGCTTCAACTAACAGTTCGGTAACCGGTTTGAGACAGGGTGAAATAAGCGATAAAAATACAAATTATATCAGCTTTAATTTTAAAGTAACGGCTAAAGATACCGATACAAAGTTGATTTTTGACAGGGTACCTGAAATCAGAATCGACGGTTCAGCCGTAAACGATAACTCAATCAGAGTTGCTATTAACGACGGCAGTTCTACCAAAGTTTTTTCAAATACATCATTTGAAGGTAGTATAAGAATAAACGGAACAGATTATCCTACAGAAGTTCTTCCTTTCGGCGACTATGCCGGAAATACAGCGGTAACAAACAACAACTTTGTTTTCACCTTGGTTAAGGATACAACAAAAACCATTACCGTCACCGTTTGGCTTCAGGATCCTAATAAGGCAAAAGAAGCAAATGTTACAATAGGTGATTTAAAGCTTATTCCTCATACATCATCAACCAGAGAAGTTCTTTTTACCGACTTCACCACACGTTTCAACACCTCGCTTGCAGGAAGCGACATTAGCTGGGCAAGCAATGAGGGTACACAGATGTGGATGCGTGATGTTTCAAGAAATGAACTTACCAAGATGCATAAATCAGGCGTAAACGGAAACCAGTGGGTGGGCTACGTTGAGAATAAGTCTATAACACAAACTAAGGGTAATGTTGAATTTTATAATTGTGACAGTTCTGTTGCAAGCGCGCAAGTAATGTCAAACTATAATTGCAAGTGGACTGAAAGCTTCGCAAATTTAACCTCCTCTGAGCTTGCGTCTACTCCTGACTATAAAGCGTATGGCAGATTTGCCGATAGCTCAGCAAAAAAAGGTTTTGGTACGTGGCATAGTCTTTCAGAAATTCAGCTTGATTCAGAATATGCTTCGGCTTTGCCTAAGCCTACTTCTATTTCTGATATTAAAAAGGTAACACTCAAAACTAATGGCGGCTCAGGCAATGCTATTGAAATGGCTTATGATAATTCTGACGGCTACAAGGTTTGGCGTGCGTACATTCCTAATGATGAAACGACATCTAAAAATTTGCAGTTTACATTTACAAGAATTCCAATAACATATACATACAATGCAGTAAAGCGTAATGTAACCTCAGCAATTTCAACATATGTTGTAACCTCACCCAATACCGGTTATTGGGTTCCGCCGGCAACGGTTAAGGTAGCCTTGGCAAGCGGTTGCGAAAACATGGGTAAAGTCAGTGTAACTGGCGGTTTAACAGGTGCAACAGAGGTTAAGGTTACACAAGGTACACAAGTTACACTTAATGCAGAAAATCTCCCGGGTGACGATACATACGGTTTTTGCAACTGGTATTCCGACCCGGAGTGTACAAATCAAGTAGGTTCTACTTCAAGCCTGACGGTAACTGCTCCCGAAAGTGAAACGACGGTTACATATTATGCAAAGTTTATGCTTCAGCATAAAATTACTCTTTATTCTTTGGCAGACGATGAAACAACCGCAAGCACCAAAGGCGGTACTGTTCAAATACAAAACAAAACCGGAGCAGTCGCAAAGGCGGAGGCTTATGTGTTTGATCAGGGCTTTGTAACAATTAAGGCGGCTGCTAAATCAAGTCACAACTTTTTGGGATGGTTTAATAATGCGGAAGATGCGTCACCTGTGTATGATGCTACTCGCAGCTCTGTTACGATTACAAATGTGCGAGATGATATAATCCTATTTGCAAAGTTTGCAATTAAAAGATTTGATATTGAGGCTCAGTCAAAGTATGAGATTTTGAATCAGCCTTCTCTCGGCACAGGCGATAAAGGCGGCACCGTAACAATTAACAATGATTCTCAGGCTGCCTCTAAGGCTTATATTAAAGTAACAGTTAACTACGACGGAAGTGCAACTTTTAAGGCTTATGCAAAAGATACCGATGGCTACAAATTTGTCGGCTGGTATACCGATGAAAATTGCACAGATGCGAACAGAGAATCGACAGACAATCCTTATACGGTTAAAAATATTCAGGCAAACAAAAAGCTCTACGCAAAATTTGAGCTAAAAACCTATGATGTTACGGCGCATGCTGTTTCAAACGGTACAAATGATAACTCAACATACGGTAATGTATGTCGGGTTGTAAACAATACAGCTCAGACAGCTTCAAATAAAGTAACAGCAACTGGAATTAAGCACGGAGCTACAGTTACTTTCAGAGCAAATAATACATCCAATGCCACTTTTGACGGCTGGTACAGTAACCAGGCTTGTACAACAAGGCTTACGGCGACTGACACGGATGTTACATTAGCTAACAACGGCAAGGATATTACGCTTACTGTCAAAAGCGCCCGTAATATTTATGCTAAGTTTACACCAATAAAATACAAGGCTACAGCTCACGCTGTTTCAAACGGTCAGGTTAAGGTAGGCTCAAATTCATGGAGCACTACTACCTCTCAAACCGACGTTATCAAGGGCAATTCGGTTACGTTCAATGCTCAGGCTAACAACGGTTATGAGTTTGAGGGCTGGTATACGGCTGCAACAGGAGGTACTTTGAAAAGTTCTGATGCAGAGTTCACAGCTGAAAATGTAAGCGGAAATATTGATTACTACGCAAGATTTAAAGTTGCAAGCAAGCATACAATTTATTACTACAACAGTGATAATTGGAGCACTGTATACGCTTACTGTTGGGAAGATGCAGTAGGTGATGGCAATCAAAATAAGGGTTGGCCCGGTGAATCAATGACTTATTTGGGCGGTAATGTATGGAAGTATGAATACTCTCCGTCATCAAATTGGGATAAGGTTGTTTTCAATGGTGGTTCAGATCAACTAAAAACAGGCGACATAGTACTTCCTACAAGCAATACCAATACCTATTACAAGAATGGCTGGACACCAAGTTCAAACATCAGTCATACGGTAACAGTAAGCACTGTAAACTACGCAACTGTTACAGTTACTTATAAAACAGGCGACAATGTATCGCATACAATCAGCGAGGGCAGCAGCGCTCAGGTTTATGAGGGCACAGCGCTTACGTTCAATGCAACAGGCGTTTCATCAGGTTACAAAGTTACCTATAAGGTTAACAATGCTGATGTCAGCGGTACAACTTACACACTTGATAATGCAGACATAACAGTTATAGCAACGGTTACTCAGTCAGGTAAAACAATATACTTTAAACCAAATTCAAACTGGGCCTCTGCTAATGCATGGTTTGCAGTATTTGCTCAAGGTGGAACATGGTATACAATGGAAGATGCAGGCGGTGGATACTACAGTTGTACTCTTCCAACAAATGTTTCGAATGTTATTTTCTGTCGTATGAGGGATAATGCAACTAAAAATCAAAGTAGTTATAGTTGGGAAGACGATGTATGGAACCAGACACCGGGTGGTATAGATGTATATGAAACCATTCCTACAGACAGCAAAAACTGCTTTACATTGAAAACCGGTTGGAGTAATTGCGGCGGTTCCTGGACAACAAAATAAGTCAATAATTTAAACAAAGCAAGGAGGTGAAACCATGAAAAAATCAAAGCTTTTACTTGTGAGCGTGCTTACGGTGGTGCTTTGCATAGTATGTGTGATGTCGTCGGCGTCAACTACTTTTTCGTGGTTTACCCGTCCGAGAACACTTATAGGCGACAAGCTGCAGCTTCCGGGTCAAACTTATGAAATTGCTAACGGCAAGGACATAAGATTTACCACATACGAGTCGACCGACGGCGGCGAAAACTATGGCTCAACACCTGTTACAAACTTCAGCGACTCTGCTCTTGCCCCGCACGAAAGAAAGATGTACAGAACAGATGTTACTAATTCTGGTAATGACCCTCAGAGTATTTCACTTTTTCTTAACAATCTGAAAATTTCGGAAGGTGCAGGTAAGTTTTACCTTGGTGTAAACAGCCCCCTCAAAACCTTCAAGCCTTACGGAAAAAGTGCAACAAGCTCAGGAAGCTTGGTTGAAGCTCCCGTTGAGGACTGCGTAAAAAATATTTATGTAGGCTTTGCTTCTGGTTCAGATGTTGATGTTTCAAAGTTCTACTTGCATTATTGGAATAATGATGGACTAGCAGATGATGCGCCTGTTTCTACCACAACAGTTGGTTCGGGAAATTATAATCCAAAAGATTGCGGCAAATCGTCGCATAACTCGTCAATAAAGTTTACTATGTACGTTGCAACTATTCCCAGTCAGGCAACCGGAGTTAAGCTTAAGTATAAAAACGGAAACGACGTATGGGATGGATATGACGGCGGAGATAATACTGATCTTGCAAATAAAAATACTGTTCTTTTTTATCGTTGGAATGACGGTGATAATGGTAGTAATAAGGATCACACCTGCTATGGCACGTCAGGTGCTCCTGCGGGAATTTCTAAGTATTATTCTTCTGCAAGGGTCAAGGTTGGCAATACAATAGATGTTACTCCAGCCTCCAGCGGCGGCAGCGTAACATATGTTTCTTCAAACCCAAGCGTTGCTTCTGTTACCGATGTAAATACAGGCAATATAAAAGGTTTAAAGTCCGGCATTGCAACAATTACGATGACTGTGTATGGTAAAGACTATTCGGATAAAATTGTAAAAACAATTACAGTTAATGTTTATTCTGAATCGTCAGATAATCAGTCTTTTGTTCCTGTAGTAACCAATGTTCGTGTGGCTGGTGCGTCAGCAGACAGCGTTTCGGTTGAATCCGTTTTCTGGTATATTAAAAATGATTCGGATACTACACTTTCTTACACTATCGACAGTCTTGATATTACACTATAAGAGATAAAATTTATTAAAATCAAAGCCTCTTTCACTTGATGAAAGAGGCTTTTTAGTCAACAATCAGGGGGTGCACTGAAAATTACTCAGGGGCATGCTATTGTATTTATAGCAGTTTTTTGCTATACTTAATTTAACGTACAAATATTAAAACAATTAAAAATATGGTGTATTGTAAGCGAGCATTGAAAAATATAATTAACAGAGGTATGCGATGAAACGGACAGGCATATTTAGGGTGCTGAAAATAATTAAAAATGTAATTTGCTGGACTTTGATTGTATGTCTTGTGTCTATGCTCATAATTTTTTTTATGGCGAGAACAAGCGGAGAAACACCTTCTGTTTTCGGCTGTTCAATTTTGCGTGTTTCAAGCGGAAGTATGGAACCGGAACTGATGGTGGGAGATGTTATAATTGATAAAAAGATAGAGGATTATTCTGACATTAAAAAGGGTGACGTTGTCACTTTTTATGGTTCAGGAAATCTTTCAGGTATGCTTGTCACCCATAAAGTCATTAAGGCTCCATACTACGAAAACGGCGTGCTTATGATTCAAACCAGAGGAATTGCTAATGAGATCGCCGACGTGCCTATTAAGGCGACTGACGTTACAGGAATTATGGTTTGCAAAGTTCCGTTTTTAAACGCTGTTTTCAGCGTGTTTTTATCTCCGTGGGGGCTTATTATCCTAATCGGTCTTATTGCACTTGTGTTTTTCGATGAAATTGTTGTTATTGTAAAAATACTTACAGGCAATTATGAGCCGGAGAAGCGTGAGGATATAAATGAAATTATTACACGACTGCAAAGCGAAAAGCTTAAAGAGCAAGCGGAAAAAGCAAAAGAATTAACGCAGGATAGCGAGGAAAACATTGGAAAAGACGAATGAAAAAACCGTTTATGAAAGAATATATGACGCAGTTTTGCAGATACCATACGGAAAGGTTGCAACCTACGGACAAATTGCGGTAATGGCAGGTAACAGATATTACGCAAGGGCGGTCGGCAACGCACTCCATAACAATCCTGCCCCAGACGTTATCCCTTGTTATCGAGTTGTGAACTACCAAGGAAAATTAGCGCCAAACTTTGCGTTTGGTGGAGAAAACACACAGAAACAGTTGCTCGAAAAAGAGGGCGTTGAGGTAATAGACGGCAAAGTCGATTTAAAAAAGTACGGTTTTTTAAATGTTATATGAGTCGGCTATAAATTATAACTCGGTACCTCGGGAGTCAGACACTTTTCTAAATCTAACCCAAGATTTAACTTACGTTATCTTGTCTGAAATAAAATCAACCTTTATTATTTGCCTGCGGCAAACGGGACGTGTAGGAACCCGTCCCCTACGCAAAGGTTTGTTTGTTAAGATAACAATGATATAATCGGTAAAATTTCATAGTCAACGTGGACATGGCACGCCATGTCCCTACGACCGTAAAGACAATGTATTATTCATTATGGTGGATTGTGATGAACACATTTCACAACTACAATACTATATTTAGTTTATGCATTAATTTAAAAACGCAATTGCAAAATAAATCTAAAAACTGACATTAATTTGCAGAAACAGCCCATGAAATGAATAATTACGACTAATTTGTTGCTAAAATGTATAAATCTTTTTTAAAAATAAGTGACACTTCTGCAAGTATTGTATCTTTTATTTTCTGCCAAAATATGTTACAATAATATAAATATACAAGGGAGTGATATTATGACACATAATAACGGAGATTATTCAGCAATTACACCGGAGATTAATATTCTTTCAAAGAAGATGACCGAAAACTCCATTATTGACCCTTCTCTTTACAGTAAATACAATGTCAAAAGAGGACTGCGTGATCTTGACGGTAAGGGCGTTCTTACCGGACTTACAGATATTTCAACAATTATTCAGAACAAAATGGTTGACGGCAAACTTGTTCCCTGTGACGGTGAGCTTTATTACCGCGGATATAACGTAAACGATATTATTAAGGGAATAATTGACGATAATCGTTTTGGTTTTGAAGAAGTAGTATATCTTCTTTTGTTTGGCGAAATGCCGAATCCGCAGGAGCTTCACAATTTTAAAGAATTGCTTGTTCAGTACAGAACTCTGCCGCAGAACTTTGTGCGTGACGTAATTTTAAAAGCTCCGAGTGAGGATATGATGAACTCAATTGCAAGAAGTGTTCTTACACTTTTCTGCTATGATAAAAATCCGAACGATACTTCAATCAATAATGTTCTCAGGCAGTGTGTTCAGCTTATTTCCGTATTTCCGCTTTTGTCGGTTTACGGCTACCACGCATACAACCACTATCTGCGTGACAAGAGTCTGTACATTCACCGTGCAGACCCGTCAATGTCAACGGCGGAGGTAATTCTGTCGCTTCTCCGCCCCGATAGAAAATACACTCAGCTTGAGGCAAAGGTGCTTGATATGGCGCTTATTCTTCATATGGAGCACGGCGGCGGTAACAACTCTACATTTACAACACACGTTGTAACTTCGTCAGGTACTGATACCTACTCTGCAATTGCGGCTGCACTTGCGTCGCTTAAGGGACCTAAGCACGGCGGAGCAAACGTAAAGGTTTACTATATGTTCGAGGATTTGAAAAAGCACGTCAGAGATTGGAATGACGATGACGCTATTATGGATTATCTTGAAAAGCTCCTTGACAAGCAAGCTTTTGACTGTAAAGGTCTTATCTATGGTATGGGACACGCAGTTTACACAATTTCCGACCCCCGTCAGGTAATTCTTAAGGGTTCGGTTCAGAAGCTTGCCGAAGCAGAGGGCTATGACGATGAATTCAGTCTTTATGAAAAGGTTGAGCGTCTTGCGCCTGAAGTTATTGCGAAGAAGAGGAAAATCTACAAGGGCGTTGCGGCAAACGTTGACTTCTACAGCGGACTGCTTTACAGTATGCTTAAAATCCCCTGCGAGCTTTACACTCCGCTTTTTGCAACTGCACGTATTGCAGGCTGGAGCGCACACAGACTGGAAGAGCTTGTTAATTCAGGAAAGATTATTCGTCCTGCATATATGAGCATTTCCAAAGAGAAAAAGTATGTTTCGCTTGAGGACAGATAAATTTAAATAAGATTTGATAGTATAAACCCCTCGGATATTGTTTTCGAGGGGTTTTGATTTGGGAGTTTGCTTATAAAAATCAACATATTTCGACAAGTGTGTATTGATTTTAAAATTGAATAATGATAAAATTAATCAAACCATTTATTTTTACATAAAGGAATTAAAAAAGCAAAAAAAGAGATTATAATTAATTGATATATAATTAATACCACTATACTTTCGGGCGATTTTTCTGCTTTTCAGTTGAAAAATGCGCTTGTTTCGGAGGCGGCATTTTGAAATTAGGACTTGATATTGGTTCGACCACAATAAAATGCGTTGTGCTCGACGACGAAAATAAACTGATATACAGCACGTACGAGAGGCATTATTCTCAGATTACAGAGAAAATAGCTGAAATAATCAATACTGTTCGTTCAAAGGTAAACGGTGTTGAAAATGCAAGCGTAGCAATGTCAGGCTCGGCAGGCATGGGCGTGGCTCAGGACTGCGGAATTGACTTTGTTCAGGAGGTTTATGCCACCAGAGTTGCCGCCAATACATTTTTGCCGGGAACAGACGTTGTAATTGAGCTTGGCGGCGAGGACGCAAAAATTCTTTTCCTCACAAACGGACTTGAGGTAAGAATGAACGGCACCTGTGCAGGCGGTACGGGTGCGTTTATCGACCAGATGGCAACATTGCTTAACGTACCTCTCGAAGAATTAGACGAGCTTGCAAAGCAGTATGAAAAGACTTATACGATTGCATCACGCTGCGGCGTGTTTGCAAAAACAGATATTCAGCCCTTGCTTAATCAGGGCGCAAGAAAAAGCGATATAGCCGAAAGTATTTTTAATGCTGTAGTAAGCCAGACTGTTGCCGGTCTTGCTCAGGGACGTGAAATCGAAGGACAAATTGTTTACCTCGGCGGACCTCTCACCTTTATGAGCGAGCTGCGCAACTGTTTTGACCGCACACTCGGCACAAAGGGTATCTGCCCTGAAAATTCGCTTTATTATGTTGCCTGCGGTGCGGCTCTTTGCGCCGATAAGCAGATTAATTTTGACGAGGTTATCGAAAAAGTAAAAAACTATAAGGGTTCGGGAAACTTTGCGTTTAATTCTCCGCTTTTTGAGAGCGAGGAGGATTACAAAGCATTTTGTGAAAGACACGCAAAAGCGGACGTAAAGCAAAAAGAGCTTAAAGGATACAAGGGCAAGGCTTACATAGGAATGGATGCAGGCTCGACCACAGTAAAGGGCGTTGTGCTTAATGAGAACGGCGAACTGCTCTATTCAAAATATCTTCCGTCAAAGGGAAATCCCGTTGAAATTATCAAGGAATTTCTTGAGGAAGTATATGAAATCAATCCCGAAATCAACATTGCTTCGTCAGCTGTTACGGGCTACGGCGAGGATATTATAAAGAACGCATTTGACGTAGACTACGGAATTGTTGAAACAATCGCTCATTTTACAGCAGCGAAATATTTTATGCCCGACGTTGAGTTTATTATCGACATAGGCGGACAGGATATTAAGTGTTTCAAGATTCATAACGGTGCAATTGACAATATATTTCTTAACGAGGCTTGCTCGTCGGGCTGCGGAAGCTTTTTGCAGACTTTTGCAAATGCGCTTGGCTATGAAATTGAGGAATTTGCAAAGCTCGGACTTTTTGCAAAACGTCCCGTTGACCTTGGCTCACGCTGTACTGTATTTATGAATTCGAGCGTTAAACAGGCGCAGAAGGACGGCGCAACAATTGAGGATATTTCGGCAGGACTTTCGCTGAGTGTTGTCAAAAATGCCCTCTATAAGGTTATCCGTGCTTCAAGTCCTGATGAACTTGGCAAAAGAATTGTTGTTCAGGGAGGTACGTTTTTAAACGATGCAGTTTTGCGTGCGTTTGAAATGGAGATGGGCGTAGAGGTTGTCCGCCCGAATATTGCCGGACTTATGGGTGCATACGGTGCGGCTCTGTATGCAAAGAAAAAATCAAAGGGCAAGGCTGACAGCACGCTTGCCGACAGTAATGCTCTCAAGAACTTTGTTCACGAAATTAAGGTAGCAAACTGCGGACTTTGCAACAACAACTGCCGTCTTACAATTAATTCATTTGGCGGCGGAAGAAAGTTTATTGCAGGCAACAGGTGTGAGCGCCCGATTACAAAGCGTGCGCCCTCAAACGACCTTAATATGTATGCATATAAACTACAGCTTCTTGATTCCTACAAGCCTGTGGAGGGGTTAAGAGGAAAGCTCGGAATCCCAATGGGACTTAATATGTTTGAGCTTTATCCGTTCTGGTACAGATTCTTTACCGAACTGAAATTTGAGGTGTTCAAGTCGCCGTATTCAAGCAGAACGCTCTACCAGAGAGGTCAGCAGACAATTCCGAGCGATACTGTCTGCTTCCCTGCAAAGCTTTTGCACGGTCACGTTCAGACGCTTATTGACGAGGGCGCAGAAACAATTTTTTACCCTTGTCTTTCATATAATTTTGACGAGCACCTTGGTGACAATCACTACAATTGTCCCGTTGTTGCGTACTATCCCGAGGTTATCAAGAATAATATGAAGGATATCCGCAAGGTGCATTTTATAAAGGAATATTTCGGTATTCACCGTCCAAAGGATTTTCCGCAGAAGGCTTATGAAAGACTTTCTCAGCACTTCCCCGACCTTACGCTTAACGAGGTGCGAATTGCTGCAAAGAAAGCGTACGAGGAACAGGACAATTACAGGAAAAAGGTAATTGAAAAGGGCAACGAAATTATTGCGACTGCCGAAAAAGAGGGCAAAAAGATTTTTGTTCTTGCAGGCAGACCTTATCACATTGATCCCGAAATCAACCACGGAATTGATAAACTTATTTCAAGCTTTGACGTCGCAATTGTCAGCGAGGATGTAATTTCACCGAGGGTTGATAAGTTCTCAACTCATGTGCTGAATCAGTGGACGTATCATTCAAGGCTCTACGCAGCGGCAAAATACATTACAACACGCAATGATATGGAGCTTGTGCAGCTTGTGTCGTTTGGATGCGGCGTTGACGCAATTACAACTGACGAGGTAAGAGAAATTCTTGAAAGCAATAACAAGATTTACACACAGATTAAGATAGATGAAATCACAAACCTCGGTGCTGTGAAAATCCGTATCCGCAGTTTGCTTGCGGCAATTGATAACGATTAATATATACTTTGGAATGTGTAATTCTGAAGTATGATTTTATCATTGTTACAGCTAACAATAATGTAGGGAACAATCCCTGCGGTGATAAAACATTTTGAGTAAGGCTGCTGAAAGGAATTAAATTATGGCTGAATTAAAATACGACAAAAAAACAGGTCGATTGCTTTTTACAAAGCAGATGAAAAAAGAATATACAATTCTTATGCCGAATATGGCTCCTATTCACTTTAGTATTCTGCAAAATGTTTTCACGCATTACGGTTACAAGTCCGACCTTTTAAACACAACGGGTCCCGAAATTGCGCAGACAGGACTAAAGTATGTGCATAACGACACGTGCTATCCTGCACTGCTTGTTATCGGTCAGTTTATTCATGCTCTGCAAAGCGGCAAGTACGATGTTCACAAGGTTGCGCTTATGATTACTCAGACGGGTGGCGGCTGTCGTGCGTCAAACTACATTTTCCTTTTGAGAAAGGCGCTTAAAAAGGCGGGTTTTGAATTTGTGCCCGTAATTTCGCTTTCGTTCGGTATGGAGCACAACAGCGGATTTTCAATTTCTCTTCCGCTTATACGTCGTTTCGTCGGCGGCCTTGTTTACGGCGACCAGCTTATGCTTTTGTTAAACCAGACAAAACCGTATGAAGTAAACAAGGGAGAGAGTATGGCGCTTGTTGAGGATTGGAGCGCAAAAATTTCGCAGATGCTTATAGACGGCAGAGGCTATACTCTTGAAGAGCTTGACGAGAATTTGCATAAAATTACAAAGTCATTTGCACAAATTGAACTTAATAAGGTTCCTAAGGTTAAGGTAGGCATTGTCGGCGAGATTTACGTTAAATATTCAAAAATGGCGAACAACGGTCTTGAGGAATTTTTAGCCGAGCAGGATTGCGAGGTATGTGTTCCGGGACTGATGGGCTTTGCATCGTTCAAGGTGGATAACCGCATTGAGGACATAAAAATGTTTGGCGGAAACCCACTTAAATTAAAATTTTGCAAAATGCTTTTAAATTATCTCACAAAGCTTGAGGGACTTATGATTGAGGCGGCTAAAAAGTACGGTTTTGTTCCTCCGCACGAGTATGCCCACACAAAGGAGCTTGTAAAGGGTGTAATCGGCTACGGAAGCAAGATGGGCGAGGGCTGGCTTTTAACGGCAGAAATGCTTGAGCTTGCCGAAACAGGCTATGAAAATATTGTCTGCACTCAGCCGTTCGGCTGTTTGCCGAACCACATCAACGGCAAGGGTGCAATCAGAAAGATTAAGGAAATTAAACCCAACGCAAACATTGTTACAATTGACTACGACCCCGGTGCGCCAAAGGTAAATCAGGAAAACAGAATAAAACTTATGCTTGCAGTTGGTAAGGAACAGCTTGAAAAGCAAACTAAAAATTAAAAAAACAGGACACGGTGCGCCGTGTCCGTAACTTTTATGGGTGAATTGGTATGAGTAAAAAGAGTAAAAAGGATAAGTCCAACCTTAAGATTTTTAAAATTCTTAATCTTCGTGAAATGCGTGAGCACAAAGTCAAGGCGGCTGTTTATATAGTTATCAGAACCATTCTTATCGCATTGATTGTTTTCAGCGCAGTCAACGGAAACTGGGAAAACGTAATGACCTGCACACTGTCATTTTTGCTTTTGATGATTCCGTCGTTTATAGAAAACAGATTGAAAATCGATTTGCCGAATGTTATGGAAGTCATTATGATAAGTTTTGTTTTTGCGGCTAACGTAATGGGTGAGCTCGGTGCATTTTACGAGAAAATCCCGATATGGGACACAATGCTCCACACTCTCAACGGGTTTATTTGTGCAGGCGTGGGCTTTGGATTGATTGATATTCTTAACCGAAACGATAGAGTCAAGATGAACCTTTCACCGCTTTTTGTGTGTCTGTTTTCGTTTTGCTTTTCTATGACAGTGGGAACAGTGTGGGAGTTTTTTGAATTCGGAATGGATATGTTTTTCGGAAAGGATATGCAGAAAGACACCATTGTAAACGGCATAAATTCATTTCTTTTGTCGGGCAGTGAAAACAAACTGATTTCGATTAAGGAAATAGGCGACACGGCTGTAAACGGTCAGAGCCTCGGAATTGACGGCTATCTCGACATCGGTTTGCTCGATACAATGAAGGATTTGCTTGTAAACTTTTGCGGAGCAGTTGTGTTTAACTTTGCGGGATTTTTCTACCTGAAGGGCAGAGGTAGAAGCACAAAATTTGTTGAAAACTTTATTCCAAAAAGAAAATAATAGGAGCATAACAACTTGTATTTTGGCAAAAAGCAGACAGGACTGATAAATCGCTTGTACGTTTTTTCAGATTTTAAGTGCATATTACACCCTCAAAATGACTTTAAAGTGACTTTTATCTGCTAAATATAATTGGAATAAAATAAAGCCTTGAAGCAAAGGCAGACATAATGTCATAGAAAATTGTCAGATGCTTTGTAAGGATTGTAACGGAAAAAAGTCTGATAAATACTAAATGTTTAATAATATGCAAAAAATGCTTGAAAAATGCAGCGTAAAGCCGTATAATAAGGATGTATGAGTGTATATTTGGGCTCAACAATATATTGAAAGGAGAAGTACATATGATTTATTCAAAAGAAGTAGAAAATATGTGCACAGTTGCAAAAGGACCGCATCATGGTCCCGCACCTATCCCCGAAGAGGGCAAGTGGGTTAAATCTTACGAGATTAAAGACATTTCAGGTCTTTCACACGGAATCGGCTGGTGTGCTCCCCAGCAGGGCGCATGCAAGCTCACACTTAACGTAAAAGATGGTATCGTACAGGAGGCTCTTGTTGAAACAATCGGCTGCTCCGGTATGACTCATTCTGCAGCTATGGCTGCCGAGATTCTTCCTAACAAAACTCTTCTTGAGTGCCTTAACACAGACCTTGTTTGTGACGCTATCAACACTGCTATGAGAAACATCTTCGAGCAGCTCGTTTACGGCAGAAGCCAGACAGCTTTCTCTGAGGGCGGTCTTCCCATCGGCGCAGGTATGGAGGACCTCGGTAAGGGCCTTCGCAGTCAGGTTGGTACAATGTATAGCACAAACGCAAAGGGCGTTCGTTATATGGAAATGGCTGAGGGCTACGTTCTCAAGACTGCTCTTGACGAGAATAACGAAGTTATCGGCTATCAGTTTGTAAAGCTCGGCAAAATGCTTGAGGACATTCGTCACGGTGTTGAGCCGAACGAAGCTTTCAAGAACAACATCGGTCAGTACGGTCGTTTTGATAATGCGGCTAAGTACATTGACCCGAGAGAAGAATAATTCGGTAAGGAGGACACAACAATGGCAGTAACATTTGAAAGTATGGAAAGAAGAATGCCTAAAATTGAGAAGTGCCTTGCCGAGTACGGTATTGCAAATCTTGAAGAGGCAAGACAGATTTGTAACGATTTGGGCTTTGACCCTTATCAGATTGTTAAAGACGTTCAGCCTATCGCTTTTGAAAACGCAGGCTGGGCTTACACTCTCGGCTGCGCAGTAGCAGTTAAGAAGGGTGTTAAAACAGCAGCAGAGGCAGCAGAGGCTATCGGTATCGGTCTGGAAGCGTTCTGTATTCCCGGCTCTGTAGCAGAGCAGAGAAACGTTGGCAGAGGTCACGGTAACCTCGGCGCAATGCTTTTAAGAGATGAAACAAAGTGCTTTGCATTTCTCGCAGGTCACGAAAGCTTTGCAGCAGCAGAGGGTGCTATCGGTATCGCTCGTAACGCTAACAAGGCAAGAAAAGAGCCGTTAAGAGTTATCCTCAACGGTCTTGGCAAGGACGCTGCTTACATAATTTCAAGAATCAACGGCTTTACATATGTAAAGACAGAGTTTGACTACTTTACATCAGAGCTTAAGGTTGTTGAAGAGAGAGCTTTCTCTGACGGTGAAAGAGCTGCTGTTCGTTGCTACGGTGCAGACGATGTTCGTGAGGGCGTTGCAATTATGCAGAAAGAAAACGTTGGCGTTTCAATCACAGGTAACTCAACTAACCCCACACGTTTCCAGCACCTTGTTGCAGGCACATACAAGAAGTGGGCAATTGAGAACGGCGTTAAGTACTTCTCTGTTGCATCAGGCGGCGGCACAGGCCGTACACTCCACCCCGATAATATGGGTGCAGGCCCTGCTTCTTACGGTCTTACAGACTCAATGGGCAGAATGCACGGCGACGCTCAGTTTGCAGGTTCATCTTCTGTTCCTGCTCACGTTGAGATGATGGGTCTTATCGGTATGGGTAACAACCCGATGGTAGGCGCTACAGTTGCATGTGCAGTTGCAGTTTACGAAGGTATGAATAAGTAATATATTGTTGAACCTTTACGGTCAAATAAAATCAGCGGCAAAGCGTCGGGTTAAACCAACGCTTTGCCGCTTTTTTAAACGTTATATAAGTCGGCTATAAATTATAGCTCGGTATCTCGGTAACTTTACATTAATCAGACTCTAACGCAAGATACAACTTACAATTAACAATTATCAATTATCAATTGAGGGTCGCTACGCTCCGAATTTATAATAGTACGTGTTTAGTTTAAAGGTTTGTTTATCGTGGGTAAATTGCTATATAGGTAACGTTTCGGGACGTGTGGGAACCCGTCCCCTACGATAACATTTATTTGTTAATATATTGATGGTATTAATGATAAAAATTCATAGTAAATAGGGACATGGCACGCCATGTCCCTACGGTTTTAATGGTTAAGTATGTTTATGTTCACACATCATATTAATTGTAAATTGTTAATTATTTTACCAACACTTTAACAATTTCGCTGATATACATTTTGTGGTAGTCGTCTTTATACCACTTTTTAACGCTGTCACTGTCTGTAATGCTCTCCTCGTTTAAAAACTGAGCATACATTTTTTTACATACAAGTACAAGTCTTGCCTCTTCAAAATACGGAACGCCGTCCTCGGTAAATGCAGGAGTAAGTCCTGTTTCCTTAACCTTGTCAATATCTCTGCCGCTTTTTGAGCCGCATAGCTTGAGTGCGTCACGATAGCTTTCGTCAAAAAAGCTCATTGTATAGTAGTCGTTATTTTCGGTGAATTCAAAAGTGTATCTCTGCGGACGGATAAACGTAAAAGCAACGGGTTTGCCCCACATAATGCCGACGCCGCCCCAGCTTACGGTCATTGTGTTGAACTTATCTTCGTTTCCGCTTGTTACAAGTGCCCAATCGTCACCGATAAGCTTAAACGGGTTGTCGGTAATTTCCTTTGGTGTAATCTCTTTAAATGCTGACACAATAAATCATCCTTTCACATAATAATATGCAGATTTTTATGATTAAATTATAACAGAAATGTGCTTGCTGTTCAATAGCATAAAACGCAGGATGAGGAGGATTGGAAGCATACAGCACCGGATTATTCATTTTTCTTGAATAATATTCATTATACTGCATAAATGAATGAATATTCTGAATATTCATTTTAAATGAATATATACATTTTTCGCCCGAAAGCAGTGTTTTTCAAATCCCGTTTTATTTGTTTATCCGCTTAATAAGCCGTTTTTCACATAAATTCGCATAAAATACGCTTAAAAATGCATATCTGAAAAATTTTTGAATATTTATTCAAAAAAAGACTTGATTTTTTTGAAACAGAGTGTATAATGTAATAGTAAATTAAAATTCTGGTAATCGGAGGAAATAAAAATGGCTGATAATAAAATCAAAAAGGTAGTTCTTGCATATTCAGGCGGACTTGATACTTCAATCATCATTCCGTGGCTTAAAGAAAATTACGACAACTGCGAGGTTATCGCTGTTTCGGGTAACGTTGGTCAGGGTACTGAGCTTGACGGTCTTGAGGAAAAAGCTATCAAGACAGGTGCATCAAAGCTCTATATTGAAGACCTCAATAAGGAATTTGTTGAAGAATATGTTTTTCCGACAGTTAAAGCAGGCGCAGTTTACGAGGGTAAATACCTCCTTGGCACATCGTTTGCTCGTCCTATAATCGCAAAAAGACTTGTTGAAATTGCAAAAAAAGAGGGCGCTGACGCTATCTGCCACGGCTGCACAGGTAAGGGCAACGATCAGGTTCGTTTTGAGCTTGCAATCAAGGCTTATGCTCCCGATATGAAGATTATTGCTCCGTGGAGAACCTGGGAATTTAAATCGCGTGAGGAAGAAATCGCATATGCTGAGAAGATGAATATTCCGCTCAAAATTAACCGTGAAACAAACTATTCAAAGGACAAGAACCTCTGGCATTTAAGCCACGAAGGTCTTGATCTTGAAGATCCCGCAAATGAGCCTATGTACAACAAAGAGGGTTTCCTTGAAATGGGCGTTTCTCCCGAAATGGCTCCCGATAAGCCCGAGTACGTTACACTTTCATTTGAAAAGGGTATAGCAACAAAATTAAACGGCGAAGAAGTAGGCTCGGTAGAACTTATTGAAAAGCTCAACGAAATCGGCGGAAGAAATGGCGTTGGTATTACAGATATCGTAGAAAACCGTCTTGTAGGTATGAAAGCAAGGGGCGTTTATGAAACTCCCGGCGGCACAATCCTCTATGCGGCTCACGATAAGCTCGAGGAAATCTGCCTTGACAAGGACACACTTCACTACAAGAAGAACCTTGCAAATACATTTGCCGACCTCGTTTACGACGGCAAGTGGTACACACCTCTGCGTGAGGCTATGTCGGCATTCGTTGACAGCACTCAGGAGTATGTGACAGGCGAGGTTAAGCTCAAACTCTACAAGGGCAACATCATTGACGCAGGCGTTACAAGCCCGTATTCACTCTACGACGAGGAAATCGCAACCTTTGACGAGGACGAGGTTTACGACCAGAACGACAGCGCAGGCTTCATCAACCTCTTCGGACTTCCCATCAAGGTTCGCGCAAAGAAAGGTCTTATCAAATAAGCAAAAATTTGTTTGATGCAATAAATCGGGGGCAGGGAAATTCTCTGCCCCGATAAGTGTTTATATAGGGTTGATTTATTAAACCGGATTTTTAGAAATAATTAAAGGATACAGTGATGATTTTTTTGGCTTGGATATCATTTTACATTATGGGTTTTGCTCTTGTGATGTCGGTTGTTTCGATAATTACGACTCCGATATATCTTTTAATAAAGCACGGTGAAAACAATGTATCTATGTACGCTGTTTTCGCTGTAGTAGACGCAATTCTGATTTTTCCTGTTTGTATTTTTCTATTGCCAAATTGCAACAGTGATACATTGGGCGGAGTTTTCGCTCAGGGTTTTGCAATTTTTCTAATCCCGACAATGATTGTTTGCTGCATAGGTGCTGTGATTATTGACAGAGTGCAGTATAGCAAAGATGAAAAAATCAGGAAAATGATTGAAAATGAACAGGAAATGAATAATAACGAATAAATTTATATTACGATACAGTATTTTACAAAGAAAAGGAATTTAAATATGCAGTTATGGAAAGGACGCTTCAAAAAGGAGCTTTCAAAAACAACAAACGACTTTAACAGCTCTATTTCATTCGACAGCAGAATGTATAAAGAGGACATAGAGGGCAGTATCGCCCACGCAACAATGCTCGGTAAATGCGGAATCATCACCGAGGAACAGTCAGCCGACATCGTTCAGGGACTTAAGGGAATCCTTGCCGATATCGAAAGCGGCACATTGCAGTTTGATATGGAGGCAGAGGATATCCACACCTTTATCGAGGGCGAGCTGACAAAGAGAATCGGCGACAACGGCAAAAGACTTCACACGTCCCGTAGCCGTAACGACCAAGTTGCGCTTGACATTAAGCTTTACCTTAAAAAAGAGGTTGTCAATGTAAAAAATCTCGTTGTTGATCTGATTAAGGTTATCGCTGACAAGGCTGAAAAGTACAGCGAAACCGTAATGCCCGGCTATACTCACCTTCAGAGAGCACAGCCGATTACATTTGGTCATCATCTTTTAGCTTACGGCGAAATGCTGTTGCGTGACGTTTCACGTCTTGAGGACTGCTTAAAGAGAATGGATGAAATGCCGCTTGGCTCGTGTGCACTTGCAGGCACAACCTACCCGATTGACAGAACAATCACAGCCGAGCTTTTAGGATTTGAGCGAATCACAAACAACTCGCTTGACGGCGTTTCCGACAGAGATTACTGCATTGAGTTTGCGTCCGTTCTTTCAATAATTATGGTGCACCTCTCACGTTTTTCCGAGGAAATTATTATGTGGTGCAGCTGGGAGTTCAAGTTTGTTGAGCTTGACGATGCGTTCTCGACAGGCTCTTCAATTATGCCGCAGAAGAAGAACCCCGATATCGCAGAGCTTGTTAGAGGCAAGAGCGGCAGAGTTTTCGGCGACAATATGACCTTGCTCACGATTATGAAGGGTATTGCGCTTGCATACAACAAGGATATGCAGGAGGATAAGGAGGCAATTTTTGATGCAGTAGACACAGTTAAAATGTGCCTGACAGCATTCACTCCTATGCTCGATACAATGCGCGTTATCCCTGAAAATATGAGAAAAGCGGCAGCAGGCGGATTTATCAACGCAACCGACTGTGCAGACTGGCTTACAAAGAACGGCGTTCCTTTCAGAGATGCGTACAAGGCAACAGGCGAGCTTGTCGCAAAGTGTATTGAACTCGGCACTGACCTTGAGAATCTTCCGCTTGACGAGTACAAAAAGGTCTGTGACGTGTTCACTGATGACGTTTACAGCGCAATTTCACTTGAACGCTGTACAAACGAGCGTACTGCTTTTGGCGGTCCTGCATCATCAAATGTAAGGGCACAGGCTCAAAGAGTATCAAAAATTGCAGAGGAACTGTAAAATTATGATAAAGAAACGTATAAAAGATAAATTTAATTTAAATAAAGACAAGGTTAAAAAAGCAATTTTATACTTGATTTTATTGGCAGTTGGTTTACTTATTATGGTTTTAGAATTTGTGTTTTTGCTTTTTGACGGAGTAATCGGTTTTTTGATTTGTCTGGCAGCCATCTACCTCATAATCGGAAGTGTTATAAAGCTTTGTAGATTAACCGCAGATCCGGCAGGAACATTTATAGGTCTTTTGGATTTGCTTTTTTGGCTGCCATAAAATGTGAAAAGAAAGAGATGAATTAAATGATAAAAGCAGGTATAGTAGGTGCGACAGGCTATGCAGGCGCAGAGCTTGTTCGTTTGCTCACTTCTCATCCCAATGCTGAAATTTCGGCAATAAGCTCGGTTTCATTCGAGGGTGAAAAGTTAAGTGACGTTTATCCGTCATATAAATTTTTAAACGATATGGTCTGCGAAAATCAGGACGCAGTTGTTGAAAAGAGTGACGTTATTTTTGCCGCGCTTCCTCACGGACTTTCGCAGGAGCTTGCTGAAAAGTGCATAAGCGCAGGCAAGGCTTTCATTGACCTTGGTGCAGATTTCAGACTTGAAAGCGAGGACGAATACACCGAATGGTACGGCGGAACTTTCCTTGACAAAAAGCTCCACGAGCAGTCGGTTTACGGTTTGCCCGAGTTTTTCAGAGATGAAATCAAGGGCAAAAAGCTTGTTGCAAATCCCGGATGTTACACAACCTGTTCCCCTCTTGCAATTGCCCCTGCAATTGCAAACGGACTTATTGAAACAAAGGGCATAATCTGCGACTGCAAAAGCGGCGTAACAGGTGCAGGCAGAAAGCCTTCGCAGGGCAATCATTACCCGGAGCTTAACGAGGGATTTCACGCGTATAAGGTTGCTTCACACCGCCACACGCCCGAAATTGAGCAGACTCTTTCAAAGCTTTCGGGTGAAAAGGTGATAATTACCTTTGTTCCGCATCTTCTTCCCGTGAACAGAGGAATTCTGGCAACCGTTTATGCCGATATCAAGGACGGCGTAACATTTGAGCAAATCAGAAAGGCGTATGAGGAGTACTACAAAGACGAATTTTTTGTAAGACTTCTTGATGACGGCAAGTGTGCCGACATTCACAACATAAAATATTCAAACTTCTGTGACGTTTCAATTCACCACGACAAGCGAGCAAACAAGCTTGTAGCCTGTGCGGCAATTGACAATATGGTCAAGGGTGCGGCAGGTCAGGCAATCCAGAATATGAATATCATATTCGGACTGGATGAAACAACCGGGCTTGTAATTGCACCTCCGGCGTTTTAATTTAGTGCTTATAACAGCGGTGCTTTTACAAACCGATATTCTAAATAATTTGGACTGATATATATGGAAAACAAGAATTTTAAATTTATAGACGGAACTGTAACCTCACCCCTCGGCTTTACCGCTCAGGGCGTGTGCGCCTCAATCAAACCGTCGAATACAACAAAGCGTGACCTTGCGCTTATTTACTGCGAAAAGCCCTGCACAGCGGCGGCTGTTTATACGAAAAATCTTGTAAAAAGTTCTACAATTCAGGTGACGAAAAAACATCTTGAAAACGGTGTTGCTCAGGCGATAATTGTCAATTCGGGCAATGCAAATACCTGCAATGCAGACGGCATTCAAATTGCCGAGAAAATGTGCGAAATTGCATCTGAAACACTCGGTGTTAATGCAGATGATGTTATCGTTGCCTCAACAGGCGTAATCGGTCAGCCTTTGCCGATTGAACCCGTTATAAAGGGTGCAAAAATGATGAAGGGCAGGCTTTCAAAGGACGGCGGAACAAACGCTGCCGAGGCAATTATGACAACCGACACCGTCAAAAAAGAAATGGCTATGAAGATGACTCTCGGCGGAAATACGGTAACTGTCGGCGGAATTGCAAAGGGCAGCGGAATGATTCACATCAATATGGGAACAATGCTTTCGTTTGTTACAACCGATGCGGCTGTTTCGGCAGAAATGCTTGAAGAGGCGTTGCGTGAGGCAGTTGAGGACAGCTACAATATGGTAAGCGTAGACGGCGACACCTCAACAAACGATACGCTGGCTATTATGGCCTCGGGACTTGCAGGCAACAAACCTATAACCGAAAAGAACGCAGATTATAAAGTTTTTGTTGAGGGCTTGACCGAAGCGTTTAAGTCGCTTGCAAAACAGCTTGCAGGTGACGGCGAGGGTGCAACAAAGTTGCTTGTCTGCAAGGTTGACGGCGCAAAATCTAAAAAAGATGCGGTTACCGTTTCAAAAAGCATAATTTGCTCAAGCCTTTTAAAGGCGGCAATGTTTGGTGCTGATGCAAACTGGGGTAGGGTGCTCTGCGCAATCGGCTACAGCGGAGCTTGTGTTGACGTAACAAAGGTAGATGTTTCGTTTGAGTCAGCCAAGGGCAAAATCCTTGTTTGCAAAAACGGCGCAGGCGTTGAATTTTCCGAAGAAAAGGCAAAGGAAATTTTGCTTGAAAAAGAAATCAACATTCTTGTATCTTTGAATGACGGCAACGGAAAAGCCGAAGCATACGGCTGTGACTTAACATACGATTACGTAAAAATTAACGGTGATTACAGAACCTGATAATAAAGCTGAGTTTTGTAAACAACCGACTTATATGACGTACAAAAGGAATGGTAAAATAATGGATACCTCAAAAAGAGCAAAAGTCTTAATACAGGCTATGCCGTATATAAAGAAATACGCAGGCGAAACTATCGTTGTAAAATACGGCGGCAACGCTATGATTAACGAAAAATTAAAATCTGCTGTAATGAGCGACTTGGTGCTTATGCAGCTTGTAGGAATCAACGTTGTTCTTGTTCACGGCGGCGGCCCCGAAATCAATTCCATGCTTGACGCAGTCGGCAAGGAAAGCCGGTTTGAAAACGGTATGCGCGTTACCGATAAGGAAACAATTGACATTGTTCAGATGGTGCTTGCAGGCAAGGTAAACAAAAGCCTTGTTCAGCTTCTTGAAAGTCACGGCGGTAAGGCTCTGGGACTTTGCGGACTTGACGGCAGACTGCTTATGGCTGAAAAGCTTATTTCAAGCGTTGACCTTGGTTACGTCGGCGAAATCAAAGAGGTTAATCCTGCTCCTCTTGATAATGCAATGCAAAACGGCTATATTCCGATTGTAGCAACCGTTGCGGGCGGCTATGACGGCAATGTTTATAATATCAACGCTGACCTTGCAGCGGCTCAGATTGCCGCAAAGCTCGGCGCAAAAAAGCTTATTTTGATGACTGACATAAGAGGTCTTTTGCGTGATATAAATGACGACGATTCGCTCATTTCTGTTGTAAACGTCAGCGAGGTGCCTATGCTCAAGCGTGACGGAATAATCAAGGGCGGAATGATTCCAAAAATAGATTGTTGCGTGGAAGCTGTCAGAAACGGCGTGAATCGTGCGCATATCATTGACGGCAGACTTGAACATTCAATTTTGCTTGAACTGTTCAGCGACGAGGGTATCGGCACAATGTTCTATTAAGAGATCGCTTTGATTTAATGTTTAATAATTTATTTATGGAGTAAAAATGGTTATAAGAGAAATGACAATTGACGATTATGAAGAGGTTTACGCAATGTGGCAAACCACTTCAAAGCGGGCGCTGTCAAAGGCTGACGAAAAATCTCAGATGGAGCGCTATCTTGAGCACAACAAGGGTATGAGTCAGGTTGCCGTAATTGACGGCAAAATTGTAGGAACAGTGCTTGCAGGTCACGACGGCAGACGCGGATTTATCCACCATATGGCGGTTTTGCCCGATTACAGGCGCAAGCGCATAGGACATTCCCTTGCTGAGAAAGCTATTGAAATGATAAAGTCGCAGGGAATTGATAAAACGCATATTTTCTGCTACCAAAATAACGAAACAGGTCAGAGCTTTTGGCGTGATTTTGGCTTTGCAAAGCGTGAGGACGTGTTTGTTTACTCGCTGGGTAATGATGAAATTTAACGTGCATAAGTCCGTGCTTTGCAAAAATTGTTATTAGCAATTTGCAGTGACTGAGGTATTGGCGTTTCGAAAAACATACAGAAAGAATGATAATTTTGAATACAAAGGAAAAAGATTTAAAATATATAATGCATACCTACGGCAGGTATGACGTTGCACTCAAAAGCGGCAAGGGTGCGGTGGCTTATGATGAAAACGGAAAAAAATATATTGACGTTTCATCGGGTATCGGCGTAAACAGCCTTGGCTACTGCAACGACGGCTGGGTTGAGGCTGTTGCAAAGCAGGCAGGCACAATTCAGCATATGTCAAACTACTTTTACAGCGAGCAGGCAAGCAATCTTGCCGAAAAGCTCTGTACCCTTACGGGACTTTCGAAGGTTTGCTTTGGCAACAGCGGCGCAGAGGCTAACGAGTGCGCAATTAAAATTGCCCGTAAATACAGCTTTGATAAGTACGGCGAAGGCAGAAACGAAATTATAACTCTGAAAAACTCCTTTCACGGCAGAACGGTGACTACTCTTGCTGCAACAGGACAGGATGTTTTTCACAACTACTTTTTCCCGTTTACCGAGGGCTTTGTTTATGTTGAAGCAGACGATATGAGCGTTTTAAAAAATGCCGTAAATAAAAACACGTGCGCAGTTATGCTTGAACTTATTCAGGGCGAGGGCGGAGTGAATATTCTTGATAAAAATTATGTTCAGTCGCTTGTAAAATTCTGCAATGAGAACGATATTCTTGTAATTGTTGACGAGGTTCAGACGGGAGTCGGCAGAACCGGCAAGCTGTTTGCCTTTGAAAATTACGAAATTCTGCCCGACCTTGTGACTGTAGCAAAGGGGATCGGCGGAGGACTTCCCATCGGACTTTGTATGTGCGGTGAAAAGCTCAAAGACGTTATGTCGCCTTCAACTCACGGCACAACCTTCGGCGCAAATCCCGTTGTGTGCGCAGGCGCAAATTACGTGCTTGATACGATTACTGCCGATGGCTTTCTTGATGAAGTGAACAAAAAAGGCGCATACATTGAAGAAAAGGTTTCAAAGTTTAAAAACGTTAAGAACGTTCGCAGAATGGGACTTATGATAGGCATTGAGCTTGAAAGCGGAAATGCTCATGACATTGCTGTAAAGTGCGTTGAAAACGGACTGCTCATAATTACCGCAAAGGATTTATTAAGAATGTTGCCTCCGCTTGTAATTACATATGATGAAATTGACGAGGCACTTAAAATACTCGAAATCACATTAAAGGAGAATTATTGAAATGAAGCATTTACTTAAACTTGAGGATTGGTCAACAGAAGAAATCATAAACACACTAAACCTTGCCGACCAGCTTAAATATGAGCAGAAACATGGTATTGAGCATAAATATTTAAAGGGCAAAACGCTCGGTATGATTTTTGAGAAGTCGAGCACACGTACACGTGTTTCGTTCGAGGTTGGTATGACACAGCTTGGCGGTTATCCGCTTTTCCTTTCATCAAACGATTTGCAGATTGGCAGAGGCGAGCCGGTTGAGGATACTGCAAGGGTTCTGTCACGTTTCCTCGACGGAATTATGATTCGTACCTTTGAGCAGAGCGAGGTTGAGGCTCTTGCACAGTACGGCTCAATTCCGATTATTAACGGTCTTACCGACTATTGCCACCCATGTCAGGTGCTTGCCGACCTTATGACAATCCGTGAGTTCAAGGGCAAGCTTGAGGGACTTAAAATGTGCTTTATCGGCGACGGCAACAATATGATGAACTCGCTTATCGTGGGCGCTTTAAGCACGGGAATGAGCTTTTCGGCAGCTTGTCCCGAGGGTTATATGCCGCCCGAACATATTCTTGAGTTCGGCAAAAAGTACGGCAAGGATAAGTTCGAAATTGTCACCGACCCGATTGAGGCTGCAAGGAACGCCGACGTTGTTTATACAGACGTTTGGGCTTCAATGGGACAGGAAGAAGAAAAGAAGATTCGTGAAGCTGCTTTCGCTGGCTATCAGATTAACAAGGAGCTTATGGCTGTTACCAACAGCGAGTGTATGGTGCTCCATTGCCTGCCTGCTCACCGCGGAGAGGAAATTACAGCTGATGTGTTTGAAGAACACGCAAACGAGATTTTTGAAGAGGCTGAAAACCGTCTGCACGCACAAAAGGCAGTTCTTGTTGAATGTATGGCTGACGAAAAGCCCGAACACTGATTTTAATTTAATAGATATGGGGCGGCTTTCTGCCGCCCTAATATGAATATCCCTTTTAATTCATTTTTTAGTCCGTTATAAAAAGGGTCGCTGCGCTGCAAACGACTAGAATTATCCTATTACAAGATGAAGAAAAGTTGTATCTTGCGTTAGAATTAGAAAATGTTTAGTTGCCGAGATACCGAACTATAATTCAAATCCGCCCCTTAGGACGTTAAAAAAATAAAAAAAATTTAAAAAAGTGTTGACAAACGTAAAAGTATGTAGTATAATATCAATTGTTCTTGAGAGAAAAGCTCTTAAATAGTTGGTGTTGATGACGCTGAGGGTCCACCTGTTCCCATACCGAACACAGAAGTTAAGCTCAGTGGTGCCGAAAATACTTGGCTGGTGACGGCCCGGGAAAATAGGGAGATGCCAACACATAAAAGTGTCCACCCAACAGGGTGGGCGTTTTTTTATGCCTTAAATACCTTAAATATAAACGATAATTTAGCGTTGGAATTATAATAATGCTGACGTAGGGACACGGCGTGCCGTGTCCACACAAAAATTGCATAGCAATTTTTGTGAAAGGGACATAGGAACCTGTCCCCTACGGAAAAAATTTGTTTTCCTCTATAACTATAATTTAATCGGTAAAGTTTGATTGCAACTACGGACACGGCTGATGTGTCCCTACGGCTAAAAACAAACGTTTCCTGTATCGCCGTAGGGGACGGCATCCTTGACGTCCTTATGAATAAATTGTTTCACAATTTATTCATTTTGGCGAACACAGTTCGCCGCTACACTAAAAAACGTTACCTTTATATTAAAATTTGGTCAGAAAATAAACTTATCCAAACAACACGCACTATTATAAATTCGGAGCGTAGCGACCGTTAACTCCAAACTCCACTCTCCAAACTCCACACTCGACTAAATTCTCGTTTAACGGAGTAACTATGGAAAATATATTCAAAAACAACATAAGCGTGTGGGAACGTCTTAAAGCCGATAACAAGCCTGTTGTCCTCTACGGAATGGGTGACGGTGCCGATAAAGTGCTGAGAGCATTTGAGCGATTCGGAATAAAAACAAGCGCAGTTATGGCAAGTGATGACTTTGTGCGTGGTCAGAGCTTTCACGGCTTTAAGGTAAGAAAGCTGTCTGAGATTGAAGAGGAGTACGGTGATTTCAACATTGCCCTCTGCTTTGCAAGTCAGCTTGAAAGTGTGATGAATACAATAAAGTCTGTTGCAAAAAAGCACACTACGCTTGTACCGAGTGTTCCTGCTTTTGGCGAAAACTTGTTTGACGACAATTTTATAGCTGAAAAAGGAAAGGATATAGACACAGCATACAGCCTGCTTGCAGACGAGCTTTCAAAAAAAGTATATAAAAATGTAATCACGTTTTATTACACGGGCGAGATTTCACTGCTTGATGAAATCACGACCGAAAAGGACGAGGCTTTTGATAATATTTTAAGGCTTGGCAACAACGAAGTTTATGTTGACTTGGGCGCATATAACGGTGATACGATTGACGAGTTTTTGCACTATTGCGGCGGATATTACAGAAAAATCATCGCCTTTGAGCCAAATTCAAAGAACTTTGCAAAATTGCAGGCGCATTGTGAAAATCTCAAAAACATTGATTTGTGGCAGCTCGGTGCATATAACAAAAACACAGTTTTGACGTTTAACAATAAGGCAGGGCGCAACAGCGCAATTGCCGACACGGGAACAGAAACAAGGGTTGTCTGCGTTGATTCAATTCTATGTGGTATTTCGGCAAGCTACGTAAAAGCAGATGTTGAGGGTGCAGACCTCGAAACTTTGTTGGGAATGAAAAACACGCTGCAAAATTTCAAGCCGAAGCTGAATTTCGCAGCGTATCATAGATTTGAAGATATTTTTAGGCTTCCGATTCTTATAAATCGGATAAACCCCGAATATAAAATTTATCTGCGTCATCACCCATACATTCCTGCGTGGGACACAAACCTTTATTGCATTTAACTTAATGCCTGTTTGAGCCGTACTCGCTGAGAATATCGTCAATCTCAGCGTCGGTAGCAGTTACAGGCTTGTCAATGTCAGAAATATACTTTTCGTAATCAAAATCATCGTTGTCATATGACTGCGATGATTCATTTTTTTCTCTTTTTTCTCGCTCAATCTCATCACGTCTTTTTGCCTCAAGCATAAGTGCCTCAGCCTCTGCTTTTTCCTCAGCCTCTTTTTGACGGCGCTTGTCGCCGAGGGCAATATCGCCTACAAAAAGACCGAAAATTCCTGAAACAAGGTAAACTGCAAGAAGGATAATGTTGGGCAAATTAAATCCGCCGTAATATATGAGCATACTCGGAATGTATGCAATCGGCGCAATCAGTGCAAACAGAAAATCAAGACCGTGCTTTGAGCAGTAAATTGCAGAGCTTGCAATAGCTGTTCCGGGGAATACAAAGTAAAATGCTATAGAAACAAAATTCTGCATTGCCGGGTTTCTGAATAAAAGCGGTGTTATAAGGTAAATAGCGAAAATAGTGACTGCGTAAGGTAAATATTTTTTTATCATACCGTTCATAATGTTCCTCCGTATAAATGTTTTAACAAACAATATTATACATTATATTATTGTAAAATGCAATGAAATTACAAGTAAAAACGCTTGACAAGAGTAAATTTCAGTGATATTATGTATTTAGTTAATTAGATAATTGTCTAAATAACTAATAAACGCAAGGAGAGATTCCAATGGGTGATGTATGGAAAGCACTGGCTGACCCCACCAGAAGAAAAATTCTTTCTCTGCTGAAAAGTCACGATATGAACGCAGGCGAAATTGCCGCAGAGTTTAATATGACAAAGCCGTCAATCAGCAATCACCTGAACATTCTTAAACAGGCTGACCTTGTTGACGCTGAAAAGCAGGGGCAGAATGTAGTTTATTCGCTAAGAACAAGCGTACTTGAAGATATTATGAGTATGCTTTCTGATTTGACAAAAAGAGGAGAGGATTAATATGAAAAAATTTTTATTTCTTATTCTGTCATTAATTAACGCCGCATTGACGGCAGTATATGTTTCGTTTGCACCGCTTGAAATTGTGCCGTCACACTACAACATCGAGGGAGTTGCAGACGGTTATTCGTCAAAGTGGCTTGTAATGATTATGCCCTGTATTTTGATTGTGCTGGGAATAATCTATCTTATTTACGGCTTTGTTGCCGAGCATTACGAAAATCTGCTGAAAAATCAGAAGTATGTCGGCAGAATAGTGCTTGCAATATTCCTGTATTTCCTGATTGATTTCTGGTACCTGACAGTTACCTGCATAAGCGGAGCAACCCAAATGGGAAATGCTTTTGAATACATTCTAGCGGCAGCATCAGGCGCACTTATGCTGTTTATCAGCAATATGCTCCCGAAGGTTAAGCAAAACAGCACGCTCGGAATAAAAACCAAAGCAACGCTGTCAAGCGAAACGGTGTGGAAGAAAACCCACAAGCTCGGCGGCTACCTCGGTGTGATTTCGGGTGCAGTTATGTTTATACTCGCAATTGTCGGAATGATTTTTAAGCTCAACGGTTGGGCTGTACTTTTAGGCGGACTCGGCTTGTTCATCGTTGTTGCCTGCATAATCCCGTGTATTTATGCATCAGTTCTTTATTCAAAAGAGAAAAAGCAAATGTAAAATTAATTATTTGGTAGGTTTTGAAACATGTAAAAAACGGGCTGTTACAGAAGTTCGTTTTTTTGAGTGTGGAGTGGCTGAATAATTAACAATTTATGATCGCTCCGCTCCGAATTTGTAATAGTGCGTGTTGTTTTGGAAAGTATGTTTGCCGAATTTATGTTGATATATTGGTTATATTTTATCTCTGCGGCGAAGCCGCATATAATATAAATAAATTCGGAATTTAAACTTTTGATTTATAGCACGCTATTCACTCGACCATAACTCCACACTAAAATATATGAAGTTAAGTTGTATCCTGTGTCAGAATTAGAAAAATGTCTGACTCCCGAGATACCGAGCTATAATTTATAGCCGACTTATATAACGTTTAAAAAAAGAAAAATGTCTGACTCCCGAGATACCGAGTTATGATTTAAAACCGACCCATATGACGGTTTAAAAAGACGTATAAAAAAGGCTGTCGCAAATTTGACATTTGCAACAGCCCTTTTATTATAATTTTAATCTAAATTAAAAGTTACGATTAACCTAATTCAGCAAAATACTTGATTGTTCTAACCATCTGGCTTGTGTATGAGTTTTCGTTGTCATACCACGAAACAACCTGTACCTCATAAAGGTCGTCAGCAATCTTTGAAACCATTGTCTGTGTAGCATCAAAGAGTGAGCCGTACTTCATACCGATAACGTCTGAAGAAACAATCGGATCCTCGTTGTAGCCGAATGACTCAGAAGCAGCAGCCTTCATAGCAGCGTTGATGCCTTCAACTGTAACGTCTGTGCCCTTAACAACAGCTGTAAGAATTGTTGTTGAACCGGTGGGAACGGGTACACGCTGAGCTGAACCGATGAGCTTGCCGTTGAGCTCGGGAATTACAAGACCGATAGCCTTAGCAGCGCCTGTTGAGTTAGGAACGATGTTAGCAGCACCTGCTCTTGCTCTTCTGAGGTCGCCCTTTCTGTGAGGACCGTCAAGAATCATCTGGTCGCCTGTGTAAGCGTGAATTGTAGACATAATACCGCTCTGGATTTCAGCATACTTGTTAAGAGTATCAGCCATAGGAGCGAGGCAGTTTGTTGTGCAGGAAGCAGCAGAAATAATTGTGTCGTCTGCTGTAAGAGTATTTTCGTTTACGCTGTAAACGATTGTCTTAAGGTCGCTGCCTGCGGGAGCAGAAATAACAACCTTCTTAGCGCCTGCGTCAAGGTGAGCCTGGCTCTTAGCCTTTGAGCAGTAGAAGCCTGTGCACTCTAAAACAACGTCTACGCCGATTTCGCCCCAAGGAAGCTCAGCAGCGTTGGGCTTAGCATAAATTGTGATTTCCTTGCCGTCAACGATGATTGAACCTTCGCCTGCTTCTACAGTGTGAAGACCTTCACCGATTCTACCGCAGTAACCGCCCTGTGCTGTGTCATACTTAAGAAGGTTAGCGAGCATTTTAGGATCTGTAAGATCGTTGATTGCTACTACTTCGTAACCCTCAGCGCCGAACATCTGTCTGAAAGCAAGACGTCCGATACGGCCGAAGCCGTTAATTGCAACTTTAACTGACATAATAAATTCCTCCTAAAAATTTAAGGTATTTTTATTATATTACATTTTTTTCATTTCTTCAATAGTTTGATAAAGAATTAACGAAAAAATTTTTGATTTTTACAAAATATGTAAAAATCACGATTTTATCTGCTGTTTTTGGTTTATTATTTTTTATCACTTGACAAAATGACGATGTTTTTTACAGATACGCAATTAATTATCTGCAAAAATGCCATACTTATTCTTGACAATCTAAAATAATTATTATAAAATTAGTATAGAATTCCGTAATTGCGGTTTTCGGCAAGAAACAACGCTTGATTTTGTTTTTTGCTACTTTTAATCAGACTCTTTACAGAGCCGTTTTTATAGATATTTTTTATTATTTTTTACTTTATAGCAAACTGCTTCGAAACGGTTAAGCAAAACAGGTTTAACAACATCAATCTGTATGCTTAAATTGCGTGTAGAAGCACACAACTTGTAACATTTTTGTTTTTTTATATGCTTTAGATTATGGGAAGTGTCTGAAACGCAGTTTTTGATTTTCGGAACACCTGTAATTGATTTAAAGAGGAAAATATTGGCTGTTACTGCGTATTAAGGTAACGTTTAGTTTTGATTTACTGTACCTTTATACGCCCTGAATTTAAAAAATATGATGTAAAATGTAAAATTGAATATCTTAAACGGCACCTTTAAAGGTTTTGTGATTGGTAATTAAATTTATGAAACAAAGATTTAAACTAAGGAGGTGTCCGAAATGCAGTTATGGATTGCCATTATCTGCATTGTTGCTGCGGTGTTAATCGGCGGTGCGGCAGGTGTTTTTCTTGGTATTGCAATCAGAAAAAACACGGCTGAAAAAGAAATCGGCAGTGCTGAAGAAGAAGCAAGAAAAATTGTTGCCGAAGCTATAAAAGCTGCCGAAGCCAAGAAAAAAGAGGTAGTTCTTGAGGGTAAGGACGAGGTTCATCGCTTCAGAACCGAAAGCGAAAAAGAAATTTCCGACAGGCGCAAGGAAGTTCAGCGTCAGGAACGCCGTATTCAGCAAAAGGAAGAAACTCTCGACCGCAAGCTCGACCATATGGAGCAGAAGGAAGAGAAAGTAAGCAAAAAGCTCAAGGAAGCAGAGGCTAAGCTTGATGAGGTCGAAACCCTCAAGAAGAGCCAGTTTGAAATGCTTGAGAAAATTTCGGGATATACTGCTGAACAGGCAAAAAATTATTTGCTTTCACAGCTTGAAAATGAGCTTGCTCACGAGAAATCGGTTAAGATTATGGAATATACCGAACAGCTCAAGGAGGAAGCCGACGATAAGGCGAAAAATATTATTTCGCTTGCTATTCAGCGACTTGCCGCTGAGCAGGTTGCCGAGGCTACAATTTCTGTTGTTCCGCTTCCAAACGACGAGATGAAAGGTCGTATCATCGGACGTGAGGGAAGAAACATCAGGGCAATTGAAACACTTACGGGCGTTGATTTAATTATTGACGATACGCCCGAGGCTATCACGCTTTCGTGCTTTGAGCCGGTAAGACGTGAGATTGCCAGAATCGCACTTGAAAAGCTTATTTCTGACGGACGTATTCATCCGGCAAGAATTGAAGAAACAATCGAAAAGGCAAAGCGTGAGGTTGACGCTACAATCAAGCACGAGGGCGAAAGAGTTGTGCTTGAGGCAGGCGTTCATAATGTTCATCCCGAGCTTGTTAAACTGCTCGGCAGACTTCGCTATCGTACAAGCTACGGTCAGAACGTGCTTAATCATTCTCTTGAGGTTTCCTATCTTGCAGGAATGATGGCAAGCGAGCTTGGCCTTGACCCGACAATTGCAAAGCGTGCGGGCTTGCTTCACGATATAGGCAAGTCAATCGACCACGAGGTTGAGGGTACGCACATTCAGATAGGCGTTGATCTTGCGAGAAAATACAAGGAAAGTGACGCTGTAATCCACGCTATACATGCCCACCACGGTGATGTTGAGGCTAAGACGATAGTTGCCTGTCTTGTTCAGGCGGCTGACGCACTTTCTGCCGCACGTCCCGGTGCAAGACGTGAAAATGTAGAAAACTATATCAAACGCTTACAGATGCTTGAAGAGGTTGCTTCCTCGTTTGACGGAGTTGAGCATACATTTGCTATTCAGGCGGGCAGAGAGGTTCGTGTAATGGTTAAACCCGAGATAGTAAACGACGAGCGTATGATTCCGCTTGCAAGAGAAATCTGCAAGAAGATTGAAGAAGAGCTTGAATATCCCGGACAGATTAAGGTTAATATTATCCGTGAGAACAGGGCAACCGATTACGCAAAATAATTATGACAAAAACCGACTTTAGGTTTACATATTTGAATATTTAAAATCAACCGACAACGCTTTTTGGCGTTGCCGGTTTTTTTAAAACGTTATATAGGTCGGATTTGAATTAAACGTCGGTATCTCGGTAACTGTACATTAATTAGACTCTAACGCAGGATACAACTTAACTTCATATATTTTAGTGTTGAGTGTGAAGAGTGGAGTGTGGAGTTATGGTCGAGTGGACAGCGTGCTATAAATCAAAAGACAAATTCCCAAATTTATTTATATGCGGCTTTGCCGCAGTGATGAAACATAATCAATATATCAATGTTGACGTAGGGGACGGGTTCCTACACGTCCCAAAACGTTACCAATATATCAACATATAATTCGGGCAAACGTTTTATCAGCATAAACCGACTTGTGAACTCAATTTACCATTCGAGGTACTCGACCGACTTTGTTGTCGCACAACTGTTTTGTTGCATATATTGGTATAGAGCCTGTAAAATATAGGCTAGGAAAGGAATGAATTTAATGGGAGTTGTGCACTCCAACAAAGAGGTTTATCCGTCAAAAATCGAATGCGGCGGATTATTTAAGATAAAATTAACAGTTACGGCAGAACCCGAAGACGACAAAGGCGGTTACAAGCCAGGAGCAACGGATATTGTTATTACAGATAAGGTAAATGACTGCTTCAAGATTGTTGCAGTATCAACACCGTCAAAGGGAACAGCAAGCCTGATTGATGAAAAAACACTTGAATGGAAAATTGCAGTTCTCGGCGACAAAAAAAGTGAAACTGCAACACTTGAATTTACTGTTCAGCACGTTGGTTCCTGTACAGGAAGCATAGAAGCCAACGAATCTGTAACCTACACCGACAAGGAACGTCATAAGGTTACATTCCCGTCGCCGAAAATTGAGGTTGAATGCGGAGTAGTTGTTGTTCCCGAGGGTTGCCCTGCACCCGCAAATGTTATAATCGGCGGCTGTGACGATACAGTTGAGATTGACGCAGGAAAAATAGATTTAGAGTCCTTAGGACGTATTCTTCAGGTAGATGTAACGCTGAAAAACGTTTGCCCTCACAAAAGAGTGGCTCTGGCTGTAATTGTCACCGAAGTAGATTCAAAAGAAAAAGAGCATAAACGAGGTATGAAAATCCTGACAATTCCCGAACACACAAGGCCCACCTGTCAGGATGTTGAAGTTCGCTGTATAAAGTTTGTACTTCCCGAATTGCTCGACGCTTCGGGTTCAACAACTTCAATATGCGACAGCAGAAAATTTAAGGTAAGATTTATCTCTCACTATATTGACAACGATTTTGCCTGCTGTGACGTTATTATGTAAACAATATTCTGAACACTACAAAAGCCTTGCAGACATCAGTTTGCAAGGCTTTAAGAATATTAGATAAATTCTATAATTACAGTAGAACTTATCATTTAATAATACCTAAATTTCACAAATATAAAAGCATATGACATAATATATGCCCCCGACAGTCGGTCGGCTGTCGGGGATATTTTGTGATTAATGATTTTGAAGGTGGAGAACTGATGAAATCAAAGATATTTATCTTAACCGAAAAGCAAAATCATCAATCAGAAAAAATAATTGGATTTTGATAGGGTAATTTGACTGCCTTACGGGGTGTAAATGTCCCATTTGCCGTTTAGCTTATTGCCGCCCAAGGTGGGAACAAACAAATTTTTGCCGTCTTCTGTTGAAAGGTCAATTGTCTGTGTTGCGCCCGACCAGTTTGTGCTGTTGACAAACAGGAAGCCTTTTACTCCGTCAATCGGCAAATCATCGTAGAATGTATACGACCAGATGTCGTTGCCCTCGGGTTCCATCTGAATAAACTCGTTATAAATTCCGAATGACCAGCCGTAAATGTATACGTTGCTCCATTTTGTCTGGCTGTTGTCAAAGTAGATTGTTCTTTCGTCATCAGGTTCAACATTGGGGTCGTAGGTAGTGTACATTCCCTCGCCGTCGCCTGTAATCTTATAGCAGTTATAATCGCCTCTGCTTCCGAGGTGTTCCCACTTGTTGAGGATAACACCCGACTGAGTTTCATCATTCCATGGGTCGTTGATGTCAAAATCCTCTTCGGTGGTTTCGTACGGAGTTCTGTATAACGAAAGCTCTGACCATTCATTGGGAAGCTCTGTGTAGAAACAACCGGTTTCGCCATCGTAATCCATTATCATAAATTCAGCGGTAGCGTCATTGTAAACCCACATTTTTCCGCCCATATCGGTAAGCCACGAAACGTAGTTCGGAACATAGAACATATTGGGCTGAGGTTCGGGGTCAGTCGGGTCAGGATCTGTAGGAGTAACTTCTTTTTTGATAAGCTCGCCAATTTTGTAACCCTTAGCACTCTCGTTTTCTGCAAGCCAGTTTTGAAGAATTGTTGCATCTACAACACTGACAGTTCCATCACCGTTGATGTCTGCCGCAAACAAATCTGCACCCGAAAGTGTGACAAGCGAGGCAATGTGCTTCTGAATTATTGTAGCATCAGTAACTCTTATGCCGTCAACACCGTCAGTATTTCCGAGAATATATTCGATATATTCAATCGGAGTTGTGGGTGCAACGTAAATCTCAAGATTATCAATTGCCGCCTGCAAGTCGGAAGTACACTGCTGAACTTCGGCAGGAGTTGCGTCTTTGTTTGCAATCATCCTTTTTGCAGCTTTCATAGCAGTTGTAAGATTAGCGTACGATTCCTCGGTATAAAGACTTGAGTCAATTGCCTCTGCTTTGTCGTAAAGCGCCTGCAACTCGTCTGTGTTAAGGTCAAGATAGCGGAAGGAGTGACCTTTTTCGGCTGCGTAGGTTTCAGCTGTACTGCCTGTGTAGCCGTAGAGCTTTAAGTTGCTTGTACCTGTGTAGAGGTCAAATACTTCCTTGCCCTTTGCTGCGTCGCCAAAGTAAACGTCCTTTGAATACACCTTAACCGTGAGCAGGTTTGCTCTGTTGTAAAAAGCACGGTAGCCGATAAGCTTTAAGGATTCGGGAAGCTCAACGGAATTAAGACTGTCGCCTGCACCGTTAGTTCTGTAAAATGCTTCGTTGCCGATTTTCTGGAGCTGACTGTTTTCGGCAAAGGTAACTGTTGTTAAATTACTGCAATTTCTGAATGAACTGTCGTTGATAACGAAAACAGAAGACGGAATTGTAAGGTACATAACCTGACCATTTTCAAAAGCAGAGGTGCCGATTACCGTAACGGGAAGTCCGTTTATCTCGGCGGGAATATCAACAGTTGCCTGCATTTTATATTCGTCTTTGATTCCTGTGATTTCAACAGCTGTATCGTTATTAATTTTTCTCCATTTAAAAATAGAGGTATCAGGTTCTGTTGTGGGCTGAGGCTCTGTTGAAGGCTTGGTTGCTTCGGTAGAAGGCTCGGTTGCTTCTGTAGAAGGCTCGGTTGCTTCGGAGGAAGGCTCGGTTGCTTCGGAGGAAGGTTCGGTAACTTCAGTAGAAGGTTCGGTTACTTCTGTAGAAGGCTCGGTCGATGTTGAAGGTTCTTCATTAATTTTTACGAAATTGAAGCCTTTAGTATTAGCAAAAGTTTCGGCTGTGCTTCCTGCATAGCCGTGTATTGTGAAATTGGTATTTATATTATTAAATGCATTATTATCAAAAGTCATATTTTTGCCATAGCAATAAATATTTTGTATTGACGTAGAATTATGAAATACGCTTGTTAATATATTGACATCAGAATAGAAATATACATTTTTTAAATTTGTACAGCCGTTCAAAGCATATTTTCTAATTGTTTGAAGTGATTTAGGAAACTTTACTTCCTCCACTGCAGTACATTGAAATGTACCTGCAACAATATCTTCAATACCTTCATTAAGAATGATATTTTTTAAAGATGTACAATCCCTAAAACAAGATGAACTTGTTTTACTTACAGTTCCGGGAATATTAACAGATGTAATATCGGCGTTTCCTCGAAATGCAGTGTTTGCTATTGTCGTTACAGAATATTCTACACCATCATTATTTGTAACTTTTTCGGGAATTACAACATCGGTAGTGCTGTTATCAAAGTCGGTAACTCCAACGGTATATGAACCGTATACTTCGTCAGTAACAGTATAGGTCAAACCATCAACAGTAAAAAAGTTTCCTATTGATGCAGATACGGACAAAGGCATAATGCTAAAAACACTGAATACTAAAGCAAGCACCAAGACAACGCTTAACAGCCTTTTATGCCGTTGTTTAGCAGCTTTCATAATTGACACCCTTTCGAATAATATATAATATATTTTAAATTATAAAAATGTCCTATAAAACTCATATAGGGAGCGGCAAAAATTGCCGCACCCACAGTTTACGAGACTGCACGAGATTAGTTATTAATTAGTAATAAAGCAGACTTAATTAGTTTGTTTAATTATGGATTATTATGCTGCGGGAAGAGTCAAAGTGAATACTGGTGTGCTGCCTGCTGCAACAAAAGGCTCCTGCTGAATTCCATTGATGAGGAATTTTTCAGCTGTACTCCAGTCATTTGTTGTTGTAAAGATAACGTAAGCTGAACCATTGAGTCTGTAGGTATATGTAAAATCTTCTTCATTATATACCATTTGGTCAAATCCGGGAGCTACTCTGTCGCCGCCGTAGGTATAAATATACATATCGCCCTCATAGTCGCCGGCATCTACAGTAATAACTGCATCCTGAATCTTTGTAAATGTGCAGGATGTTGTTGCCGTACCTGCTGTAACTGTTACAGTTGCAGTATCTGTAAGGTTGATTGTTGTAGGAACTGTGAAAGCTACAGGTTCAGCGTCGCCAATCTGATATGTTGCAGTTGCATCACCTGTGTTGAAAGCATAAACGGTAACATCAATTGAACCTGTGAAGCTCTTTGAATATGGAGTAATAGCAACTTCGGTTGTTGCGGGATCTTCTCTAAATGACTTTGTTACTGTCATTGCGCCTGTTGTGTCAAATGCAGGTGTGTAAGTATTCTTTCCTGTTTCAACAGTCTGGTTTGCTGTCTGTTGACCGCTCCAGTCTTCTGCACTCTTAAAGAGGAAATACTCTGCGCCGTTGGGGACATCTTGCGGAACAACGATTTTATAAATGTTTGTATCGCCTACTTTTTCCATAGGAACGCTGTCGCCGAAGTAACCGTAGTTCCAAGCATAGAAGTAAACATCTGTCCACTGTGTGTTTGTGTTGTCGAAGAAGATGTGTGAACCGGCTGTAATAGCAGGGGCGGTGTCTTCTTCAACTGCTGCGGAAGCTGAAACTGCACCAACAGTTACAACTGAGAATGCCATTAATGCTGTTAATAATAAACTTATAACCTTTTTCATAAACGTAACCTCCTTACGTTGCCAATTCCGAATTTTGATTTTCGGTTTAGTTTTGTTCCTGTGATTTTGCTGCTTTATCACTATTATAATCTCCTGCAGTTTTTGAACAATTTCGTATTGTTCGGACGGAAAGCATTTTTACCGCATTAACAGCCATACAATTTTAGTTTGCACGGAATGCAGCGTATGCTTTCAACGCCCCTTAAGCATTTTGCTTAATTTTACAGAGCAGTGAGCGTATCCGAACTCTGATTTAAGGCGCCGGAACAGTTACGTCTGTTCCACACGGTTTGTGGGGAGCGCATAAACGTGAAAAATTAACGTCCGCCGTTTTCTATTGAAAATCGGTACCGTTCGGAAGAAAACTAATTACTTTTACTCATATTCTTGTTCATCAAATCAATATGTCAGATAATATCGATTGCTCTTTGAACCAAATTAAAATTATTTTTTCTTCATTCTTCCGTTTATTAAAAAATATTCAATTGTAGTTTGAGCGTAGAAATATGCTCGAAATTTAATTTAGTCTGATTAACCCGAAAATACTTTTGTGTTATTTAGATTAATCGGACAAAGTTACATGATTTTTATCACACCTCTCACTTATAGAAGCTTTGCATTTCTGCAAAATATTAAATTGATATGTGTGACTAAAAATCACGCATATTTGCGTAAAAAACATTTCGATATATCTGCACTTACGAGTACAATTTTTTCAATATAAATTAAGGGTTAAGGGGTGCAAATATATGCGAAATGTTTCTTAGCTAAATGCGCCTGAAATATTTGCTGTTCATCTTAATAATTTGCACAGCTTAATATAACAGGTTGAGCGGATTATAACCCGCCTTATGTACGAATGTACAATTCAATAGTTTGTTGTTTAAAACTATTGTTTAATTTCATTATAACTTCAATTTTTAAATAATCAACAAATTAGGCACAACAGGTTAAAACTTGTCATCAAATGCAATAAAATAAAAATTTCGTCAAAAATCGGGAATTATAATATATTTGTTTAAATTTTTGCCGTTATGTGATATAATAATTTCATAAAGAACTTCGTTCTTTGTTGCTCTTATGTGTAATTTTTATGTTAGAACAATTTTACACAGATGCCAAATTCAAGAAATTTAACGGGGAAGAATCGGCGAAATAAACGGAGCTCCATCTATTGACAGCAATGCTTCATCAAAAGTTGCATATACATACACATTAGGATGTCTTGATAGCAAGGACAATGCAATAAGCTATTTTAATAACGGCGAGACATACAAATGCAAAACACACCCCGTACAAGAGTACGGGATGTGTTTTTTGCTTGTATTCAAAATAAAACGGTAAATTTAATAAACCTTAATTTTTTGCAAACGCTGTTGCAGAAAATGAAAAATGCACTTACTTTTCCACGTTATTTTTTATCATATAGTCCAAGTAAGCGTCATTCAGTATTTGGTACGCACCTCTTATCATCGGAAGAGTTGCTCCGTTGTCAAAAACAATGGCTTTTGAGTTTATTTCGCTTATATATTCCATATTTACAATGTATGTTCTTCCGCATCTGAAAAAACAATCAAAATGCGCAATCTGCTTACTCATATTTTCATTGGTAATGCGAATTGAATATTGTTTGCCGTCAATAGTTTTAGCAATCTGATAATGCTTTGAGGTTTCAAAATATAATACTTTTTTTATATCAATTTTAGTTGTTGAACCGCCGACATTAAAAACCATATTTGCAGTATGCCCATTTGAAATAGAAGAAATTGCCTTGTCAAGCGCCGAAAAAAGCTCGCTTTTGGTGCAGGGCTTTACAAGATAATGTGTTGCGTCAACAGTAAATGCGTCAACGGCAAAGTTGCGAGATACGGTAAGAAAAATTATCTTACAGTGTGGATCGATTTCTCTGATTCTTTTAGCCAATTCTATGCCTGTACAGTCAGAAAAACATATTTCTATAATTACTACGTCAAAAGAATTTTCCTCATTATAATGCCCGATTAGTGTTTCGGAATTATCAAAGCAAAAGATTTCTATATTCTTGTCACAATGCAAAGTGCCATAGCTTTTTAAAAGCAATTCTGTATTTTTGAGTTCTTCTGTGTTGTCGTCACATATCGCAAATTTCATAGTATTCACCTCGCACCAAACAAATATAATTATTCTACTATATAATTATAACACAAAATTGATATTCTGCAATGGAAATAATAGCGATAATCTTATGCCAGATAAATGCGAATTATGCCATAGAGTTGTGTTTCTTCTATTAAAATGTTAAACTACACATAATATATCGGTAAAAATAAATAAATATGGGAGGTTTTACTATGAGAAAAGCAAAAAAAGCAGGCAAAATCGCAATATCTTTAATTTTGTGTTTTTCTATATTGTTTTGCTGCGTTCCCTCTGTTCCTGTTATGGCAAGTGAAAGGGAAAAAAGCTTTACACGCTTATATGATTATAATGAGCTTTCGGAACGCTATCTTTCTGAAAATGAAGAGGCTGAGTCTGAATATCCAAACGGTGCGTTTATGATTCCGCTTTCATCAGCACAGATGAAAATGGACGACTTGTACGCCCTCGAAATTTTCCGTGAGGGCGGAACAAAGGGAGAAGCGTCAATTACGTTGAAAACCGTGGATATGACGGCTGAGTACGGCATTGACTACGATATTTACCTTGACAAAAAATATTCGTCATCTCCTGTTGAAGGTAGGGCAAATCCATATTACGATATGGAGGAATACAGCTTTATTGCAACTCATACCCAAAAAGAGGTTGTTTGCGCTTCAAATAAGGACGAAAATGTTGCTCAGGTTCGTAAGGAAGCAAGCGAATATAATGACTATGTGCTAAACGAAGTAATGCCTACGTCAAGTGAATTTACTTTAGATTTTGCCGACGGTGAAAATTTTAAAACAATATATATACAGACACATAAAAAGGACGAGGTAACTTCAAATCTTGAATTCACCCTGAACCTTTGCAATCCCAAGGGAGGCAGCATAGGCGCACAGACAAGCTGTGCCTTTACAATTCTTGAGGAAAGAGAAATCCCCGCTACATACCTGACTCTGCTTGAAGGAAATGTTAATCCCGAAAGCGAAGAGGCATACATTGTTGTAAAAAGAAGCGGAAATATGGGCACAACAGGCACGTTTACAGTCAGAACCGAATCTGCAAGTGCAAAGGCAGGCAAGGCTTATGAGGCTGTACAGATGCCGCTTGAATTTACGCCCGGAATGGCTGAAATCAAGGTGCCCGTTACAATGCTTAAGGATGCAAAGGCTGATACATATTTTAATACCTACCTTGAAGACATAACTGTTGCCGACAGCAAAAATCAGGCGTCAAAAATGAACATTACAAAAAATGCAAGGGCTGAACTTAGGCACGATACTACTCTGACTGCTTCGGAGCAGTATCTTTCTTCTTCAATGGTAAACACAAATTCAGGAACACGAGGTGTTCAGCTGATTGACGCTGCACAGTTTACTCAATCAATGGTTACTAACAGAGGAACAGGCAGTCAATATCACGAATATTCCCATACCGGCTCGGATATGCAGCTTAAATATAACAATAGCTGGAGCAGTAAAAACAACTGTATCTCGGTACGCTCAAACGAAAAAATCAATTTTACCGGAGTTGATTCGATTTCTATGGTGGTTGACCACTACTCCGGTTCAACAGTTTCCGACCATTCGGTAATTTATGTTTCTGACAGCGATAAGTTTAATTCAGATACAGGCAACTACGACTGGATACATAACCTTTCGGGTGTAGGCGGAAGCTGGGATATGACCAACATTGCGGATTCGTATATTTATCACACCGCAAACCTTGACCAAAGCAAGGTTAGGGGCGAGCATTACCTTTATATGGCTTTGCATAAAGGCGCCGTTGTAGGCAGTGCCGGATACAAAATATACAACCGCGGCACAGGTGATGTTGACAAAAATCTTAAACTCAATATGACAAAATACAATCTGACTATTATAGAGCCTGACTCTACACCTATATATGTAGACGGAAAACTCGTAAACACTCAGGTTGCAAAAAATCATCAGCTTGTTGATCCTGCTTCAATGCACGATAACGACAGGAACACAGGCACTTCGTTCTCAATTTACAGGGATGAAACTACTGCCATTTCTGCAATTGTAGACTCTAAGTTCAATAATCTTGTAAAGCTTGAGGGCGTATATTTCTGCGAAAGCGGTAAAACGTCAAACCATTCCGAGCTTTATAAGCTTAACAGTGACTCATTGACACTGACATCTGAAATTCTTGAAAAATATTCAAATTATATCAAGGACAAAAAGATTGTTATTCAGCCTGTATATACAGTTGCTGACTCAAATCTTAAAATTGAAAGCTTTGATAATACTAAGACTAACGGACAAAAATTTGTTGCTGACAACAACAGCTGTAAAGGCGATTTCTATTATAACAACGAGCTTGTCGGAACGCTAAGCTGGACAAAGTCAGAAAGGTCAAACGGCAAATATCTTGTTGCCGATACACTCAAATTTAATTTTGAATATGCTGACAATGCACCGTCAAGACTTTGGAATATGAAGCTTGATACAAGGGCGGCTTCAACCGAAGATTTGCTTTCTTCCTCTGATATAATCACTGTTAATACAGGCACGTTTTCTGCAAATATTCAGCTTTCGAATTTGTATTTTTCGGTAACGCCGAACTTCTATCTTGCAGATACAACAACAGTGCTTAATATTACAAATCCCGATTACGGTGACTTTATCGGAAAGGGCGGCAAGTACGCAAAGAAAAATTCCGACGGTTCGGTTACTCTTAGGGGTTACACTCCTGAGGACGGCGCAACAGACACTATATTTACAGATATGTCTGTAAACGAGATAATCACATTTTATGCCGAGCCAAATTCAGGTTATCGTGCAAAGTGGAGCTATACCGACAGTGCGTCGCACAAGACTAAAACATATTACGGAAAAAGCTTTTTCTACGCTATACAAAATCCGTACTATACAGATGATAATCACATAACCCTGACGTTTGAAAAGACAGGCGGCAACTATTATTCATTCAGCTTTTACGGTCAAACCCTTTTACAGGAGGGTTCAATAATAAATCCGCCTACAAATAATACCGAAACATATAACCTCGTCAGCGGAGCGCAGATAACAATGGACAGTTATTCTGCATTATCCAACAAAGACGGTGAATTTCATCTTGAAACAAAACCGGGAGATGATAACTCCGAAATTGTAAAGATTTCTGCTTCGGCAGATGAAATTCACAGGGCATTGGTTTTCTACAACAATCAGTATTACATTTGTGATATTAATATGGCTGATTACCTTTCATCGGGCAGTGTTTCAAGCATTACAGCACAGCTTAAGCTTAACTATAAAACAAACGGAGTAACACCTACTTCAATTTGTGCTTTATCGTCAGACGGAACTGTTTACGGCGATACCATTACATTAATTACGGCAAATGCAGTTCAGTTTGATATGACTATCGATACAAAAGGGCAGAGCAAGGACAAGCCTGTAAATCTTGTTCGTTGGTCTGTTGAAAATGAGGATGGCGTAAAATCATCATATGATGTTTCACTTGAAAATGGAGAAACCGTTTCTCATTGGGCAAATACGCTTTCGGAAATTATAAAACAGGGCGATAAGCTATATGTTGAGTTAATGTGGAAAGGCTATGACTCTGATGCAAACGAAATTTTTTCAAGCTATGGTAAATTTGATACGGGCTACAGTTTTATTGCAACATCGGTAACAGATACAATTACCTATGCTCCCGATGTCGGTGCTCCGTCAACTATGAGCCAGCCTGTCCCCGTACTCGGACCTGTAAGCCCGACTATTTCAATAAAGGGCTTCACTCCCATACTCAATATCGGTACAGCCGGAACAGACAATGACGGTCACGAACTTCATACAATTTCAATAGGCGTTAGCTTTGGTAAGCTGAAAGATGCTGCTGCAAAGGATAGCAAGTGGGCTTCTGCCGGTCCGGTTAAAAAGGCAGAAGCTCTCGGAAACATATTAAGCAATTTTGACGCTGCCAATAACAGCTCTTCGGGGCTTCCTAAATTTGCAGGCGGAAAATCACTTACAAATGCGCTTAATATGAAAACTGCTGTTAAGCTTTCTTTCAGCATAACCATATGTTATCAGGGTAACTATTATATAGACGATAATTCGGGCGAATGGAATTTTGTAGGCAATCTGTTTATTGCCGGTGCAGGCGGTTCAATAAGAGTAAGTATTCCGTTTGTGCTGTGCTATATCCCATGCTTTGCTTACTTTACAGCTTCGATAAATGTAAATATCTATATGGGTATTTTTGCAAATACAGACGGAGAAACCGGAGAATCGGTTGCGCTTACTCTTGAACAGTTAGATGATGCCGAGGCTGCTACATTCCAGGGAGTGTATGAGCTGAAAATAGGACTTGGCGCAGGCGTTGGAGTAGGCTTTGACGGTTTGTTGTCTGCATCGGGCGGAGTTGATTTCCAGTTTGATATTCAGTTTAACGATTTTTTAAGAGGTTACGGAACTGTCGGTATGTCAGGAAGCATAACTCTTGAATTGCTTTTCTTAAAGGCTTCGTGGAGTGACCAGTTCTTTAAGACTGAAATGTTTAATACACTTCAAGACTCGAAAAACTTTATGAATACACGTGCGCTACAGTCAAAAATTGAAACTGATTTGCTTAAAAATACGACTGTCGGCGATATGATTATTTCAACAGCAGAAGCGTCAGATAATATATATTCTCGACGCGGACTTACTGAGGAAAAGGTGATTGAAGGAGAACAGTCTCCCGTAAATCCCGAAATTATGTCAATAGGCAATAACAGATACTTAATTACAAGCACAGGAACAGACGAGTCAATATCTCGAAGTAATGTTCTGCATTATTATATTTATGACGAATCTACTGATGAGATAGTTGAGTCAGGTCCCCTTCTTAAAAAAGCAGTAGAGGATGGTTTCGGTCAAGACACAGCAAATGAGCTTGAAAAGCTTACAGCCGATTATAAAAAAATAGACAATGATGCTGTTATGGCAGACTGCGGTGATGATATTCTTATTGCGTGGAATAAATGCGTTGTATCAGATAACAATGACAACAGTAAATTGCTCAACTCTGTAGGCATTGCTACAATTTACTATAATAAGGCAAGCGGCAAATTTCACGATTATAATGTAATATCAGACAAAAATAAAAAGTATATGTATATGACGCCAAAGATTGCATATAACAGCACTACGGATACTGCTCAGGTTTTCTATCAGGCAATGAATGTTGAGAATATTACTCTTGAAACTACGCTTGAAGAATTGCAGACATTTCCAACCGTTCTGCTTACTTCCTGTTGTGAAGCAGGTACTAAGGCATGGTCAGAAAGCAAGTCTGTTTCAATAAACGGCAAATATCTAAAGTATTTTGATGCAGAATCGTATGATAACGGAGTTATGTTGTCCTATGTTTCGTCGGATACATATGGCTTCACGCTTGATTCAGTTGACGAATTTAATGTTGAGGACGATTTTGATGCTTCCGATTTTGATACCGGCAACTCTTTGTATATTCAGCAGTTTGACGTAAATGACGGCAAACTTACTTCTAAAAATCCTATGCGCATTACTAAAGACGGATATGTAACTGCAAATCCAAAGTTCGTAACAGTGAATGCAGATGGCATACAAAACACGCTCCTGTTCTATAAGTGCAACGGACTTTATGCTTATCAGAACATAACAAATATTCTGACTAACGGACTGTATACAAATTCAGAAGGAATGTTACAGATAAGCGAAGCATACATTGAACCTCAGTTTATATCTCATGAAGAAGATTATTCGGTAAATGATGACTTTTCGGTTTACAGTAACGCAAAGGGAGATATCTATGCATTGTGGACTACAACCGAAAGCCATCAACAGCAAATCTGGGCAAAACAGTTTGTATTTAACAGAATTGATAAGGTAACCGAGGTCGGAAGGCTTGATGAAAACGGAGATTTGATTTATGACGGCAATTCAAATCCTGTGATGGATAAGCTTGATACTCCGTTGTATTTCCTTAACGGATATTGGGGCGGAAAGACTTATCTTACCGAAAACGGAATTTACGGCAGCGACGATACAGGACTGTATAAGGACGACTTTGACGCTGTGGTGCTTGATAACGGAGATTTGCTTACTGTATTCAATGCATTTGACAGAGAAATAACAGACAACGGATGCAATTTTGTAAACAATATGCTTGTTGTTTCGGAATACGATACCAACTCGGATTATCATACACCTGAAAAGATTGATGCAATAGAGTTTGGCAACGAATATCCAACAGGCGGTGAAACAGTAAACGTTACCTGTCACGCTGAAAATCTCGGTGTTAAATCGGGCAGAAATGTTACTGCAACATTGTATGTAAACGGAACAGCTTATGACAGCATTACAGAAGATATTTGGCTGTCGGCAGAAGCAAAGACATTTGACTTCTACTATACTCTTCCGAAGGATCAGAAGGCTGACGAAGTTTCAATGTATTTCACAATTTCCGAGGATGGGGAAGAAAAACTTGCTTCCGATACATTCACACTTAAACGAGGCGCAAAGCTTGAAATATCAATGGTTACACTGTCGGGAATCAAGCTCGTTACAGATGATAACGATAATGCAAAATTCTTTGTCAGAGCAAATGTTAAAAATATCGGAAATGAGGATTACACAGGCGGCGACTATGTAAGACTTGTTGATTTTGATGTTGAAGAAATGTGCCTTGCAATGGAGGACGGTTATGAAGCAGGAAATCCGATTTATACCTCCTACGGCAAAGAAAAAATTAACAGTATAGGTGTTGGTGACAGCACGGACGTTTGGTTTGTATCAGATGATATACCGTCAAAGGCGTTTGAAAAAACAGGAACGGATACGGCTTATCTCGAATGTATAATCTCAGATAAAGATGAGGCTGATTGGAAAACAAGAAATTCAGAGGAAGAATTAAGTACAATTTCGGAATTTTATCCGGGACTTACAAAGAAGCCTGTGCCCCAAAAAGTAAAATCAATCAGCTTAAGCGATATTACCGTTGAGATTGACAAGCCGCAACAGATTGACAAAAACGTTCAGCCGTTATCTTCGCTTGTAAACAGTGAAATTACCTATACATCGTCAGACAAGAGCATAGCTGATGTTGACAGCTTTGGTGTAGTTACGGGACACAAAGAGGGTACAGCGGTTATAACTGCCGAAATAGACGGACTCAAGGCTACTGCAAATGTTGTGGTTAAAAAAGCTGTGACGTCTGATGAAGAAGATAAAACACAGCCGACCAACAGCAATAATACCTCGCCTGATAACACAGACGTCACACAGCCTGACAACACTAAAGGCACTGACGGTACATCTGCCGATAACAATTCGTCCTCGGTTAATTTGGCTGATAACGGTAAAATTCAGACAGGAAGCTTGTCGGTTGCAGTGGTAGCAATTGTGTTGATTGCTTCTGCAGCGGTTATATATTTCCTCAGAAAAAGAAAAGAACAAATCTGATTTATTACTTAAATTGAGGAATAAATAAAAATTATTAAAGGAGAATTTTAATGAAAGTTTTTAATTGTATTCTTGGTATATTTGCTATTTTATCTTCGCTATACTGTATGTTTTATCCGGGAATTACGTTCCTTAACAGTGGCTGGATTGTAACTATTCTGCTGGGTGCTTGGGGAATATGTGCGATTTTTGATTATGCAACAAATCAC
>CANBJR010000006.1 GCA_947369085.1 uncultured Clostridia bacterium
CTTTTGAATTTTTGTGCAGTATTTTGGAATTTTTCTTAAGTTGACGACATTGCCTCGCAGGGATTACTTATTGAAAAGCTTTTGCTTGTTATCTTAATTCTGATTTCATTAATATCGGTTGTATATTTTACGGAATTATCAACAAAGTTTTCTATTACGCATTTTATAAGTTTTTTATCGGCATTTATTTTTACATCGCCATCGCTTTCAAGCACTATGTCATAAATCATATATTTTTCAATAATTTTCTCTGTGAGATGTGTCAGACTGAAATTTCGAATATTCAAGTTAAAATTTGCAGAATCGAGTTTTGAATAATCAAGCATTTTTGAAACAAGCTCATTCATTGACCTTGTCTGTTCATTTATAACCTCACAATAATGCGTTCGTTTGTCAGTGTTTACATTTTCTTCAAGATTTTCCGAGTATCCGCTGATAATAAAAAGCGGAGTTTTCAACTCGTGCGCCATTGAATTTGTTACTGTTCTCAATCGGTTTTCTTGCTCTATTTGTTTTTTTAATGTTCTCCATGTGATTGCACCGATAATTACACCTGTTATCAAAAATACTGAAAGGATAAATACAAGCATAAAAATCAGCTTATTGAAACAACTTTCTAGTACGTTGAATTTTCGTGCATAATTGCAGATGAAAGATATATTCTCATCAGAATCATATGGTTTAACGGACATTTGTTCCCAGTTTGAGTATATATATGTAAACGGCGCAACATTTAATACTGTATGTACCTCGTATTCTCCGTACATATTAGTCTCATATATTTCTACTGTACCTTCCTTTTGAGTAGAAATATCGTTCCCGTCAACTTTGTAATTATCTGTTACAAAGTCGTAATACTCATCTAACGCAGTACTTGCTTTATATTTTCCAAATACAAAATCATCATCAATAGCATTTCGGTGCATTTCTGTCTGACAATATAATTCAGCTTTTTTATCTGCAAGCGTAGGTTTTAATTCGTAATGCTTTATAACCTTGTCTTGTGCATACCAGTCGTTATCCTCGCTTGTCTGAACAATTTCAACACTTTTAGGTTGTAAATAACTTTTATCAATGTAGTATTCGGTACATAAAAGCTCATAGTATTTGCCGTCACCGGTGTTTTTTTTCGTAAGATAATCTGAAATTTCGCTATATTGCTTGTCTGTCATAGAGTTTTTGAAGTGTTCAAATTCAATACAACCAAAATCGGTAACATAGCTTTTTTCAATTATCTCTATTGAATCGTCATTTTCTGATATTTCGTCACCTGTGTGTTCTATATCACCCTCAAATGCCACCGAGACCGCATTACCAGTCTGACAAAGTATCGCTCCGGTATCATTTTCTGTAATCTTAATCTGTTCGTCAACATCAAAATCATCAGAAATGTCCTTGAACTTTTTATCGTATTTTCTGTTTAGAAGATAGTTTCCCCAGTTGTTGTTTGTTAAGTTCTGCATATTTACTGTTGCCTGATGAAAAGAGGAAGCAGAATTACTTGTAAGTAAATCAAGTTCTGAATAATACGTTGTAACAGCAAACACGGCATACACTATTATACTTAATGCAAGCAAAGATACTGAAATGCTGATAAACAGTCTGCGTTTTTGTTTAATAAGTTTCTTCTTCATCAGTATTCACCTATCCTGTAACCACGCTTAACTACCGTTTTAATCATTTTTGAGTTATCTCCCAGCGCTTTGCGAAGATTTTTAATGTGAGTGTCAAGCGCACGTTCGTCAACATCGCTGTCATAGCTCCAAGCTGATTTTATCAGAGTATCTCGTGATACGACACAGCCTTTATTCTCAAGCAAAGTTTTAAGAATGGAGTATTCCTTTGCCGGAAGATTTATTTCTTTTTCATCTGAAATTACAATCCCGTTGTTTGGGTTGAGGGAAAGCGTTCCGAATTTCAAAACCGATGAACGCACGAGTCCTTTTGAACGCTTTATAAGAGCATTTACCTTGTTATAGAATACAGGCAGAGAAAAGGGTTTTACTATATAATCATCACAGCCAAGCGCATAGCCTGTTAAAATATCCTCCTGCGCACATCTTGCAGTTATGAACATAATAGGAACATCACTGAAATGCCGTACCTCCTTACAGATTTCAAATCCGTCAAGTTGTGGAAGCATAATATCAAGCAAAAGTAAATCATAGGTGCTTTCGTAAGCCATATCTGCACCCTTTTTTCCGTTATCAGCAACGTCAATTAAAATATTATTTGAACTTTTCTCTATGAAATAATCGCACAGCATTTCGCTTATGTTCTTATCGTCTTCAACAAGAAGTATCCTGTACACAATCTTCACCTCTGTATAAATCATATTAAATCAATCTGTGTTTTATCTGTAGTTATGATAATATTCTACATTAAATATAAATTTTTTGCAATTCTACAGATAAACTACAGACACTCGTTTTATAATTTAGGCGGTGATTGAAATGAAAAAAATTTTGTCTTTCATAATATGCGCAGTGATTTTATTTTGTACAGCCTGCACAAGTTCCGAAAACCCCAACAACATTTCTGAAACTGTAAATAATCTTCCGAGCTATTATTATTCAGCAGAAGGAAGCGGAACAGTATTTGATATAATAGAGCGGTATAATAAGTACTGTAAAAGAAACGGTGAGTACGATAATCAGATTGAACTTGTAAAGTTTGAAAGCGACAAAATTATGTACGATATAATATCAACAGAAATTATGGCGGGAAAAGGCCCTGATATTTTCAGCTTTGATATGCTTTTGCCTTTCGAAAAGCTTATTGGTAACGGTTCATTAGCCGATATTAACGAGCTGATAGAAAATGATCCTGCTGAGGATAAATTAAATCTTAACGAATACAATAAAACAATTATGGATGCAGGAGTGTATAACAGCAAGAGGTATATTATTCCTATTCTTTATAATTTTGATATTATGATTTCAAGTGAAAATATCCTCCATAAATTTGGTGTTAGATATAAGCAGGGAGATTCGCTTACTTACAGCACTCTTGGAGAAAAGTTTAAGAACTATTTTTATAGCCCTGACAGTTTCAGTTTTTTGACTTCAGATGCTGCAAGGCACGGAAGAAAATCTATATTTTACAAATTTTTAAACGAATATGTTGATTTTAAAAATATGACAACGGATTTTGATACCGAAGAATTTACAAACAGCCTTGACGTAATGAGCGAAATTTACAGGAATTCAACGGAAGAAAACTATATTATCTTGGATAACGATAAAAAAGATATTGAATGGGGAGAGAGTAAAAATTTAATTTTCGATGCATTATTTTCAGATGGCGGCTCGCCGAGAATAATTGAAAGCTTTTACAGAAGTAATTTTAACAACTACATTGAAAAGCCTGTTATTTTTAACGGACTGTCAAGAACAAAAAATTCAGGTAAAGCATATATGGAATATGCAGTTGCTATCAACAATAATTCAAAACATAAAGAAACAGCCTTTAAATTTATTAAATATCTCCTGTCAGAGCGAACACAGGAATATTATACAGGCATTTTATCAGGGTCTGATTTTGCAGGCTATACTTATGGTATTCCGGTACGTAATGAAGCTTTTGAACTGAATAAAAAACTGGGATTAAACGAATGTGATGATTACGGCTACACAATAAAAGTCCACGAGGAATACAGCGATTTCACAAAGGTTTATCTGGAAATGCTTGAAAATATCAACAGAGTATCAATTTACCCGAATGGAAATTATTCCTATTATGATATAAATGTGATTCAAAGTTCTGTTAATGATTATCTTGAAGGAAAAATATCTAAAGAAAAATTTATACGCCAGCTTACTACAGCTACCGATACCTATTTAAAGGAGTAACAATTATGATTAAAAAAGTAATAAGTCTAATTTTATGCTTACTGGCATTGACGGGGTTTTCTGCCTGCAGTGACTCAACAGCCGTAGGTACAAAGAATAAAATTACAACATATACTCTTAAAAACTGGTACTCAATTTCAGAAGGCAATAGTATATGGAATTATAACAAACATTGCAAGGACTCAGATAAAATGATAGAAATAGTTGAATTTGAAACTGAAGAGGAATTAAAAAATAAGCTTAGCACCGAACTTATGAGCGGGAAAGGTCCTGATTTAATTTCTGCTGATTGCTTGTCAGCAGCAGGAATTTCTTATGAAAAGCTCATTGATCAGGGGTGTTTTGTCGATATAAACGAAGTAATTAAAGCCGATACATCTCAAGATCAACTAAATCTGTCCGATTACAATGAGAAGGCATTGCAAAGCGGAGTTATAAATGGAAAAAGATATTTTATTCCATTTTATTTTATGCCGAATTTTTGTGTAGCTTCACAACAGGAATTAGAAAAATATATAAATGCTGATACAAAGTCTTTGTCATACAATGATATTATTAAAATAAACGATAAAATCAATGAAGAGAAAAGCGACAAGGTTATTTCATCAAATGCCGACGGTTATATTTGGTCATATGTTTATGATAATGTTGATTTTATTAACAAAACTTATAATTTCGACGGAGAATTTTCATCAACAGCCGAAAAATTAAAGGAATTAAAGGGTACGGGGGACAAAATAAAAGAAGAACTATTGCAAGAGTTTGTTATTTCACCTTATCAGATATATGAATATTGTGCAGAAATTGAGAAATATGGAGAAACAGCAAGGATAATAGGAAAGCCGTCAATTGACACCGACGTATTGAGCGCTCAGATGTGTGGTATTTATTTTATAAATAAAAACTCCGCTAAAAAACAAGATATACTGGAATTTATAAAATATGCATTGTCTGAAAAAGAACAAAATGATGTTGCGGGCACAGATATTGAAAAATACGATAACACAACAAGTTATTACGATGGTTCATACTTCCCGGTAAATAAGAAATCATACAAATCACTTATGAATAATGCTAAAAAGTTAAAATATCTTGATGATACCATAAAAATAAGTAATGAAAGCGTAGAACAGCTTGAAAATATACTTGCACAAATTTCAGATTTTCAATTTTCGCAAAGTACAAATTATATGACGGAAGTCGGCAGTGAGCTGATAAGCGACTATGTTGACGGAAAAATTAGTATAAGTATGTTTGTTGAAGATTTGAAAACTAAGACAAAAATCTATATGGAAGAATAATATTATGACAAGAAAAAGAAAAGACTATCTTACAGCATTTTTGTTTGTTTTGCCGTCACTTATCGGGATTGCAATTTTTTATGTTGTTCCATACATAATCTGCATTATCAAAAGTTTATACATTGGGCAGGAATTTGTAGGACTGATAAACTATATTCAGCTTTTCAGTAACAATACATTTATTCTTGCATTAAAGAATACAGTGATATTTACAGTTGTTGCAATACCTTTGCTTATGATTATTTCATTTTTGATTGCACTTTTTCTTAACTCATTCAAAAAAATTTTATCATTTTTCAGAAGTGCGTTTCTTATTCCTGTTGTTGTTCCAGTTGCGTCGCTTATCTGTGTTTGGCAGGTTGTTTTTGATGACTACGGGGCAATCAACGGACTATTAAATACATTAGGTATTGATACCGTGGAGTTTTTCAGCTCTGAATTTTCAATGGGAATGATAATTTTTATATATGTTTGGAAATACTGCGGATTTTGCGTAATTTTGTTTACTGCGGGTCTTGCTAATGTTCCAAAATCTCTTTATGAAGGTGCAAAACTTGACGGCGCAAATTCATTTCAGCTTGTAACTAAAGTCACAATACCGATGATTACACCAACTACTTTCTTTGTCTTTCTTATAGAAATAATATATTCTTTTAAAATTTTCCGTGAGGTATTTGCTTTGTTTGGCAACTATCCGAATGAACACATTTATTTTTTGCAGAATTTTATAAACAACAATTATTATAATCTCAACTATCCGAGATTATCATCCGCCTCTATAATCCTTTCAGTTTTTATAATAATTATTCTGCTTGTTTTCTTTATTTTTGAACGCAAACACAGTTTTTCGGAATAGAGAGGGTAGTATGAAAAAGATTATAAAATGCATATTCCTGTTACTTGTCACAGCAATATTTCTGTTTCCTGTTGTGTATATGATAGCCTGTTCCTTTATGTCAAGCTCACAAATAAGCAAAATGCTCGACTTTGCAAACGGAGAATATAAGGATTTAAATATGATTCCGGAAATGTTTACACTTGAGCAGTTCTATCAGGTGCTTTTCAGACGTCCTGAATATCTGCTGAAATTTTGGAATTCCGTAATCATAACTTTACCTACGGTAATCGGTCAGGTTGTTGTGTCCTCATTTGCGGCATTTGCTTTTGCAAAGTTAAAATTCCCGTTTCGGGACAAACTGTTTTTCATTTACATTGTTTTGTTGATTCTGCCATTGCAGGTAACACTTGTTCCAAATTATATTATTCTGGATAATATGAATTTACTAAATAATTTTCTCGCAATAATATTACCCGGAACATTCTCAACTTTCGGTATTTGTCTGTTAAGGCAGAGTATTAAATATATTCCTGACTCATCAATTGAGGCAGCAAGGATAGACGGAGCTTCGTATTTCAGAATTTTTACAAGAATTATTATACCGCAGATAAAAGGAGGCCTCATAACGCTGACATTACTTTGCTTTATTGACAATTGGAATGTGGTTGAACAACCTTTAATTTATTTTGAAGAAAATTCAATGTATCCGCTTTCAATTACAATGGCAGATATAAGCAATTCAGACTACGGTATTATATTTGCCTGCGGAGTAATGTTTATGATTCCTGCACTTGTTATCTATTTCTACGGTCACAAAGATATTAACTTATCAATCTATGATATTGAAAAGTGAGGTTTTTATGAAACAGGATAAATACAAAAAAATGGCTATGAAATTTGGGGCATTATTTTTTGTTGTGGTGTTATTTCTTACATATTTTTCAAAGACAATTGATAACTTGCTTTTGCCAAAGGTAAAAGTTTCAGATGTAATTACAGGAAGCCTTTCAGAATATCCCGACACTATGCACACGCATTATTTATTACCGCTTTCGTCGGTTGTATCAGAAGAAGTATATGTTATATTTACTGATGAAAAGGGAGAAGTAACAGTAAATGCAGTATCGGTAAATATCTGCGGCAGTAATGACCTATATTATGAAGTAACGTCAGAGTCTCTTTTTTCGGATATGCAGGTGGTATATAAGACATCAAAAGAAATCTTTGACGGTGACAGGGTATATGTAGAGGAGGGGGAATGATGAAAAGAATTTTGCCAAGTCTAATTCTTTTTATAATTATTATTGTATCTTTCTTCTATTTTACGACTAATATAACAAATCAGTTTCCAAACGCAACTCTGATGAATTATAATTTAAAATCTTCCAAAGAACCTCTCACCATAGCCGATATGGAAACACTTTTTGAAAGTATTTCAAATAACGGTGTTGCATTTTGCTGCGAGTATAAAGAAGTGAAAATTAAAGAAGAAGCTGTTACCATTGCGCTTGTAAATGAGAATTTTCTCAATGTTATGAATATAAGTTTAAAAGAAGGTATTTCTGAAAATAATATTACAAACAAGGCTTATTCTGTTGTAATAAGCGATAAACTCGCATTAAAATTATTTTTTAACAAAAAAGCAGAAAATAAAAAATTAAATATTCTCGGTAAAAATTTTAAAATAACAGATGTGTATAATATAAGTTCAAGTATTTTTGATGACATTTCAAAAGACGGTAAGGAACGTATTTATATACCGTACACCTGCGTTGATAACTATGAAGATATTAATATTGATTCAATTGCTTATTTAAATAATTCGCTATCAGCGCCTTTGATAGAGCAAATGAATTTAAGTCAATACAATTCGGTTAATTTTACGGAAAAATGTAAGGTTATCCATACATTTGAACATCTGATGTGTTTTTGCTTATTTACAGGTTTCTGCATAATCTCAATAAAAATATGGTACTTACTGTGCAGAAAGTATTTCAGAGAAATTAAAGATAATCTAAAAGAAAACTACATTCTTAAATCAATTGCTTCAATACCTACAAAATATTTATTATTGATTCTTGCAGGAATCGGCATACCATTGATTCTTCTGTGTATATTTTTCTGTTCGGATTTCAGTGTTTACATAGTTTCAAAATATGTGCCGAATGACAATATCTTTGATGTAACGCATTATATAAGCTCAATTATTGAAAACGCAAATATTTCAAATAGATTCGCACTTACAGGAAATAATTATCTATTTACTTTATATTCAAAAACGTGTTACATCTTAATATCTATTTTTACTTTGTTTATTATCTCACACTTTATTATAATTTGTAAGGTTTTAAATAAGCTGAAAACTATATAAAATGAACCAGTAAAAATGCTTTTCTATCTTTTATAATTTTTTTGAAATATTTGAAATAATTGTAATACTGTTTATTTTTTAATACGTGTACATTTAATTTACGATATATAACGCTTGTGCTAAAAAGACATATTTTAGTTATATTAGCATTAATTCTCTGCAATAACAGTTAATAATTATCATTATATGTGTATTAATTAATAATATTGCAATAATAACTTGTAATAGCAAAAAATAAATGCTATTATTAAATCAAGAAAATTATGAAAGGAATATAGATTATGAACAAATCGAAAACAGTAAATAAAAACATTGCTATAATTGTTGCTGTTGCTATTTCCATAATAATGGCCGTAACATCAGTAGTATGTACAGTCCTTGGAGCTGACCGTAATACAGACAACAACACATACTTAACTGACGCTAAAGGCGTTGTAACCGATTTTGTAAACAACGAAAGCTACAACAATTTCACTTTTATGGACGGCCTTTTTGCAAAAGCAAATATTGTATCTGCCTGCGTGGATGAACATACTAATGCTGATGTAATTGCTGAAATTACAAAGAATCTTAGGCTTAATTCTTTTGTAGTAACTGACCCTGATGGCAAAATAATTAGTGCTACTGACGCTGATAAAATCGGAACAAACATTCTTGACGATGAAAACACAAATCAGTTTAAAAAAGTATTAAAAGGTATAGCGTATAAAAGCACAAATGAGCCGAAAGCTGTTGAGGGCGAAAATGGTATTTATAATGTTATGGCTTGCGTAACACGTTCAGCAGGCGGTGTTGTGGTTATAGATATTGACACTAACACTTATGCTTCAGTTACCGGCAAAGATATTGCTAAAAGTTGCAAAGGCGATACAATCATTGCCAAAGACGGAAAAATTATTAGTTCAAACTTTGATATTGCCGAAGCAACCCAACTTGAAAATCTTGGAATTACGGAAGATATGTTGAATGATGATGCGTTTACAATAACAGTTAATGATGTTAATTATTCGCTCAGCGCCGAGAATGTTGATGATTACACAGTAATAAGCGGTGCAGTTATGGAAGAAAGCGGATTCGATTATATTTTCGGAGTTGTAATACCTACTGCTGTATGTGCGGTAATGATTCTTTTATCAGTAATAATATTTACTGTATCCGGTAAGAAAAAAGAAATCTGATAATGCTGATATAAAAATAGCAAGTGAGAGTATGTAACTTTCACTTGCTATTTTTGCATAAAATCATAATAAGAACAGTTAAAGCGGCAATTTTTATTGCCGCTTATTTTATACACGAAAGGGGAGAGAGGTTATTTTACAAACTTCTCTATGCCAAGTATGTAATCACTTGAAATCTTATACAGGCAGCACAGTGCAATCAGATGCCTTATAGGAAGTTCTCGCTTACCGCTTTCGTATTTACTGTATTGTTCCTGTCGGGTGTGAAGAATAAAAGCAATCTGCTGTTGGGTGTATCCGTTGCTAACTCTAAGTTCTTTTAATCTTTTATAATAATCCATAAGTCACCTCAAAATATTACAATCAGTATTATTAACATAATTATAACATGTTAATATGTCTATTTGCAACTAATATTAATGTTTAATTATATGTTAAAAACAAACTTCTTAATTATACAAAACATAGTTCTGTATGTTAAAAGTAGATTTCAAGGTTTATTATGCAGCTTTATTTTATTAAATAGTTGAGATTTTATTATTTAAAATTGCAGAAAAACCTAATAAATATAGAAAAAATTAAAAAAATCGGAAAATTTTGCAAGAAAGTTATAATTATTGTTGCAAAATTCAAAGAAATATAGTATTATAATAAAGTCAGCAAAGCATAATGATAATTAACGGATTATGTTGAATGCTGAAAGGCAAAGTTTTTTGAATTTTCTTTTAAGGAGGAACATACAATGTCGTATGTAAGTGAGCAGCTTGAAAAGCTGAAAGCAAAAAACGCAAATGAGCCCGAATTTATTCAGGCAGCAACTGAGGTTCTTACTTCTCTTGAACCCGTATTTGAGCAGAATCCCAAGTACGAAGAAGCAGGAATTCTTGAAAGAATCACAGAACCCGAAAGAGTAGTAATGTTCAGAGTACCTTGGGTTGACGATAACGGCAAGGTTCAGGTTAACCGTGGCTTTAGAGTACAGTTTAACAGCGCAATCGGTCCTTACAAGGGCGGTTTAAGATTACACCCCTCTGTTAACCTCGGCGTAATCAAGTTTCTTGGTTTTGAACAGATTTTCAAGAACTCTCTTACAGGTCTTCCTATCGGTGGCGGTAAGGGTGGCTCCGACTTTGATCCTAAAGGCAAGAGCGATAACGAAGTTATGGCATTCTGCCAGAGCTTTATGACTGAGCTTTGCAAGCATATCGGTGCTGATACAGACGTTCCTGCCGGCGATATCGGTACAGGCGCTCGTGAAATCGGCTATATGTTTGGTCAGTATAAGAGAATTAAGAACGTATACGAAGGCGTTCTCACAGGTAAAGGACTTAACTGGGGCGGTTCACTTGCAAGAACAGAAGCTACTGGCTATGGACTTCTTTACCTTACAGAAGCAATGCTTAAAGATAACGGCAAAGACATCAACGGTGCTACTGTTTGTATTTCCGGCGCAGGTAATGTTGCTATTTACGCTACACAGAAAGCTACACAGCTCGGCGCTAAGGTTGTAACAATGTCTGATTCAACAGGTTGGATTTATGATGCTGAGGGAATTGACCTCGATGCTATCAAGGAAATTAAGGAAGTTAAGAGACAGCGCCTTACAGAGTATAAGAACTATCGTCCTAACTCTGAGTATCATGAAGGCAAATTTGATTGGTCAGTTAAGTGCGATGTTGCTTTACCTTGCGCTACACAGAACGAGCTTAACGAAGAAGATGCTAAAAGACTTATTGCAAACGGCTGTTATGCTGTAGCAGAGGGTGCTAATATGCCTACTACTCTCGAGGCTACAAAGCTTATTCAGGAAGCGGGACTTCTCTTTGCTCCCGGTAAGGCTGCTAATGCAGGCGGTGTAGCTACTTCAGCTCTTGAGATGAGCCAGAACTCAATGAGACTTTCTTGGACATTTGAAGAAGTTGACGCTAAGCTTAAGGATATTATGGTTAATATCTATAACAATATCGCTACTGCTGCTAAGAAGTACGGTTATGAGGGCAACTACGTTGTAGGTGCTAACATTGCCGGATTCGAAAAGGTTGCTGACGCTATGATTGCACAGGGCGTATGCTAATTTAATTTAAAACATTTTCTTATATTACTGCAAACAGCAGACCGCAATTTAAAAACGGTCTGCTGTTTTTTTGTTGATTTTCATATAATTTTTGATATAATGTAATTATAATGTAAAGGATGAATTGTGATGAAATTAAACACTAACTATGATAAATACTTAGACGTAATCAAAAATCTATATCTTATTGCTTTTCCGAGGAGCGAGAGAAAGCCTTTTAAATTAATCTTAGAAAAGTGCAATAGCGGCTTAATGGAAATTAATATAATTCAAAATGATTTTGATGATTTTCTTGGCTTTGCAATTATGATTATAAATAATGATATGGTATTGCTTGATTATTTTGCAATTGCACCGGAGCATAGGGGACAGAACATTGGTTCTTCTGCGCTAAAAATGCTTTTTGAAAAGTACAAGGATAAACGATTCATTCTTGAAATCGAAAACACTGATATTGAATGTGACAATACGGAAGAGCGAGTACGCAGAAAAGCATTTTATCTTAAAAATGAAATGACTGTTATGCCGTTTAAAGTGAATCTATTCGGTGTTGAAATGGAAGTTCTCACACAAAATTGTGAAGTGAGCTATGAAGAATATTGCAGTATATATAAAAACACATTTTCTGATGAAATTTGCAGAAAAATTAAACTAATTTGAAATTCAAAACATTGTTAAATAATTAACAAATAGAGGATAGTAAAATGAAACAGCATACCCTTATTGAAATTATATCAGATCAGACTCAAAGAATGCTTTGGGAAGTAAACAATGTAATTGACTGTGTACCTGACAGCCTATGGAATAAAGAATACTGCGATATGCCGCTTTGGAAACACATTTATCATATGTTACATTCACTTGATTTGTGGTTTATCAATCCTTGTGACAGAAATTTCCGTGAGCCAAGCATTCATATAGAAAATCTTAATAACCTTGATGTAGCTGCTAATAAAACTCTTTCACGTAATGAAATAAATGATTATTTAAATCAAATAGAAAATAAGATTAATAAGTACATTACCAACGTAAACGATAAACAATTATTAGAGTATCCTGAAAATTGCGAATATACAAAATTTACTTTAATTATCGCTCAGTTCAGACATCTGCACACTCATATGGGTATGATTATGGGTTTTGTAATTGACGACACCGGATTATGGCCGAATGTACTTGGTCTTTCTAAACCGATACCGCAGAACGGAGATCATAACAAATATTGCTGAATTATTTTACTAAACTCTATTTTTTGTATGTCTGTAAAAACAGCTTAAAATATCAGTGAATTATAAATATAATATCCCCTGAATTATACAAAATATTCATTTTGTATAATTTTCTATATTGGAATTATCCTGCCTCATTTTTATGATATAATCGAGAAAAATCTTTATCTATATATAATACTTGAGATGATTTTATAAAATTTCTAAATGATTTTACTAAACTCTAAAGGCTGGTGTTTTTATGGCTGTTTCATTTCGTGATGAAGCACCTCAGGTTATTAAGGATTATTTATTTTACCTTGAAACTATAAAACTTAAATCCAAAAAAACTGTGGATGAATACTATATTGACTTGAGAACTTTTTTCAGATATTTAAAACATTCTCGCAAAATCGTTTCCGATAGCATTGAATTTCAAGACATTAAAATTGACGATGTTGACATAAATTTAATTAAAACTGTCACACTTAATGACGCTTATGAATTTATGGATTATCTGTATCGTGACCGTCATAATCAAAGCGCCTCCAGAGCCAGAAAGTGTTCAAGTCTTAAAGGATTTTTTGATTTTCTTTATAATAAGAAGCATTTGATTGACAGTAACCCTATCGACCAACTTGAAGTACCTAAGCGTAAAAAAGCTTTACCCAAATATCTCACACTTGAACAGAGTATAGAGCTTCTCAATGCTGTAGAAGGAAAATATAGGGAACGTGACTACGCAATAATTACTCTGTTTCTTAATTGCGGGTTGCGTGTTTCTGAAATGTCAGGACTTAATTATACTGACATTCGCAGTGACAACACATTGAGAATTCTCGGCAAAGGCAATAAAGAACGAGTTGTATATCTTAATTCAGCCTGCATTGACGCTATAAACGATTATATGAAAGTGCGTCCTGTTGACGGAGTTAAGGACAAAAAGGCTTTGTTTATTAGCCGAAATAATCAGAGAATGTCAGTTAAGACTATTCAAGCTATGGTTTACAAATATCTTGCTAAAATTGGTCTTGACGCACAAGGATATTCCTGCCATAAGCTGCGTCATACTGCGGCTACACTTATGTATCAGCATGGAGGAGTTGACGTGAGAGTTCTTAAAGAAGTATTAGGACACGAAAATCTCGGCACAACTGAAATCTATACACATTTAAGCTCAGAACAAATGAAAAATGCTGCTGATTCAAATCCTTTGTCAAATGTAAAGAAAAAGAAATCTGACTGATTAATAAACGGCACGTTGATATATAAAATCTTCGTGCCGTTACTTATTGCTTTATATTTTAACTACACCCCCTATATCAGTAAGGGGATTTTCTTTGCATAGTATTTTGATTGATACATTATGTTTATCAGCAAAATTTTTAATCTTAAAATAATCAGGATGATTTTTTACATTACCAAAAAAAACAACTGTATTTTCATCAATTTTGCCGCTTGCTCCGCCGATAAAGCCATAATCATAGCCATCAAGAACAATATTACCGGGAGAAATCAACAAAACCTCTACCCCGTTATTTTTCAATGCTTTTTTAATTGATAAATCGGATGTAACAGCTGCATTATCATTAACAACAAGCGTTGAACAACGAGCATAACCTTGATTTACATTAACCGTTTTTATGTTATTATTTCGGCAATAAACAAGCAGATTTTTGTCAATCGCTGAAAGTTTACCGTACAAAGTATTATTAATATAAAGAAAATTCAGTAAAATATTTTTTGGGTATCTATCCCCTGCTTTATTTTTGCAATAAATAATATTTTTGTTTGATAATTTTCGAGAAAGTATTGTACATTCACTAATAATAAAAACATCACTTTTTATTGAGAGAATCTGCATATCTGCATGTTTTTGTTCGGGAATCGGAAAAGTATTGACTGTATCGCTGGTAATAACAGTATTGCCAAGCTTTTCAATCTCTCTTACAAAGCAGGGATACTTGTCCGACATAACAAAAGTGCTCATCAGCTAATTGCCTCGAATGCTTGTCTGATATTTTTTACTCCTATAAGTTCTGCATTGTCACAATGCACTCCTTTTAAATTGTGATATGGCATTATAATTTTATTAAATCCAAGTCTTTCTGCCTCGTTTATTCTCATTTGTGCCTGTGAAACAGCTCTTATTTCTCCTGCAAGTCCAATTTCGCCAAACACAACTGCTTTTTCGTTGATAGGAGTATCTTTAAGACTGCTGATAAGTGCCATTGCAATTGACAAATCTATTGCCGGTTCGTCAACTCGTAGACCTCCGACAATATTTATGTATGTATCGCAATTAGAAAAATAATATCCTGCACGTTTTTCAAGCACTGCAAGCAAAAGTGACAGTCTGTTATAATCAAAGCCTGTTGACATCCTACGTGGATTACCATAACCGCTCTGGGTTGCAAGACCCTGAGTTTCCGCAAGAATAGGTCTTGAACCCTCGATTGTACAGGTTACACATGTTCCCGAAACATTCTTAGGTCTGCCTGAAAGCAGCATTACAGAGGGATTTTCCACCTCCTGTAATCCTTTGTCTGTCATTTCAAAAACGCCAATTTCGTTTGTTGAGCCATAGCGATTTTTAATTGCTCTTAAAACTCTACAGCTCATTTGTTTGTCACCCTCAAAATGCAGAACGGTATCAACGATGTGTTCAAGCACTTTAGGACCTGCAATAGAGCCCTCTTTGTTTACGTGTCCTACAATAAACATTGGAATATCACAGCCTTTAGCGGTTCGCATAAGTATATTTGTACATTCCCTTACCTGCGTGACACTACCTGTTGACGAACTTAGCTCAGATAAATTCATTGTTTGAATTGAGTCAATCATAACAAGATCGGGTTTTACGTTTTTTATCTGCTCACATACTATTTCAACATCGGTTTCTGTCATAATAAAAAGATTAGGTGAACTTACGCCAAGACGAATTGCACGAAGCTTTAGCTGACGCTTTGATTCCTCACCCGAAACGTAGAGAATTTTGAGAGTATCACCCATATATTGACAAATCTGCATTAATACAGTTGATTTACCGATTCCCGGGTCACCGCCGAGAAGTATAAGACTTCCCTTTACTATTCCTCCGCCGAGAACTCGGTTAAGCTCTTTGCTTCCCGTATCATAACGGTATTCGTCCTCGGTTGAAATTTCATTAATTGAATATGGTTTTGTATATGTTGAAAAAGAGCGTGATTTTGAAGCAGAAACATTTTTTGAAGTATCTTTAATTTCTTCATTCATTGTGTTCCACTCACCGCAGGATGGACACTTTCCATACCATTTTGGCGATTCATAGCCGCATTCAGAACAAATATATACGCTTTTAATTTTTGAAGCCATTATTTCACTTCCTGTCAGTTTGTATTATAGTAACTTAAAAATCCTGCTGTTATAGAAAAAGCCATTTGCTTCTGATATTGCTTATCAAGTAAATGATTACATTCCTCTTCATTTGAAATAAATCCGCACTCCACAATAACCGCAGGATTATTTGTATTTTTCAATAGATAAATTCCACCGTCTGCTTCTTTACACTCACGCTCGTTATCAGGCTGTAAAAGTCCCTTAACCGAAAATTTAATACTGTCTGCAAGCTGTTTGCTTTTCTGATTATTAGGAGAATAAAAAATCTGCGTTCCATGGTACTTGCTTTCAGAAAATTTATTTTGATGTATGCTTATAATAGTATTTTCTTCTGAAGAATTAAATATTTCAAGTCGTTTCTTCATATCTGAAACTTTTCGTTTTCGTATTGTATCTTCCCCACTGTCAAGGGCCATATCGGCTTTTCTGGTTTTAGTAACGTCAAATCCAAGCAAGTAAAACAACGCTGAGGTATCGTTTGCTATCGATAGATTTATGTCCTTTTCAAGCACTCCTCTGTCACTGACAGCCCCTCCATCTTCGCCTCCGTGACCCGGATCTATGACTATGGTCGGAAGATTGTCTGATATGTCAGATGAAGTGTTTACAGTAATATTACCTGCCGCAGAAATCATTAATATAAAGAATGACATAAGAAGTATAATGCAGATTGATGAAAATATCAGTTTTCTGTAATTCATAATAATCCACCTCCGTTTAATAGTATGACAGGGTGTATTATTAATATTACCTTTTAATTATATACTAAAAAAGTGTTTAGTCAATATTACAATATTTTAAAAATTTGATTCTAAAGCAAAAATTTATAAAAAGGACAAGCCGTTTTATTAACAGCTTGTCCTAGAATTTTAGTTATAAAATTAATTAGATGTCGTTCTTTACAAGATCTTCATAGCTTTCACGCTTGATTATTACACGTGATTTGCCGTCTTTAACCATTACCATAGCAGGGCGAGGAATTCTGTTGTAATTAGAAGCCATTGAATAGTTGTAGGCACCCGTTGAAAGTACTGCAAGCGTGTCGCCTACTTCAACCTCGGCAATCTTTGTGTGCTCCTGAATAAGGTCACCGCTCTCGCAGCATTTACCTGCAATTGTAACAGTTTCGTTTGCTTCTTTATCAGCTTTGCCTGCATTTAAAACTGTATAGTCTGACTGATAGAGCGCATATCTGATATTATCAGTCATACCGCCATCTATAGACACGTATGTTCTTACGTTTGGTATTTCTTTTTTTCCGCCAACTGTGTACAGTGTAATTCCTGCTTCACCAACAATTGATCTACCCGGCTCAATGTAGATAAACGGCACAGGCAGACCATATTCGGCAGATTTTGCCTTAACGGCAACAGAAACCTTTTCCATATAGTTTTCATAAGGAACAGGCTCGTCCTTACTTGTATACATAATACCAAAGCCGCCGCCAAGATTAAGCTCTGAAATAGTAACATTAAGTTCTTTTTGAATTTTAGCGATAAAATCCATCATAATTTCAGCAGCAGTTACAAACGGATCGATGTCAAAAATTTGAGAGCCGATATGGCAATGAAGCTCATTTAGTGTTACATTATTAAGCTTTAATGCTTCTTTAGCAGCTTCAAAAGCCTCTCCCGTTTCAAGAGCAAAGCCGAATTTTGAATCAATCTGACCTGTTCTGATGAAGTTGTGAGTATGAGCGTCAACGCCCGGCTTTATACGGAAAGAAATATTTACTTTCTTTCCCATATCTCCTGCGATTTTGTCAAGCAGTTCAAGCTCGTAAAGATTATCTACAACGAACTTACCTACTTTTGATTCAATGGCAAACTTAATTTCATCTGCTGTTTTGTTATTGCCGTGAAAATGCACCTTTTCCATTGGAAAACCTGCCTGTAAAGCAGTATAGATTTCGCCGCCGGAAACAACGTCAAGACCGATGTTCTCATCCTTTGCAATTCTGCAAAGCTCTTTGCAGGAGAGTGCCTTGCTTGCATAAAGCGGCATACCGTTTCCGTCATAAAACTTCTTAAAGGAGTTAACATATGAACGGCAGGTTTCCTTGATAACATTTTCATCAAGTACATAAAGGGGTGTGCCGTATTCCTTTGCAAGATCTAAAGTATCGCACCCTCCTATTGTAAGATGCCCCTTTTCGTTTACATTAAGACAATCATTTACAAACATTGCTCATACCTCCGTAATACTAAAATTATTAATAGATTCTTCGATCAGCTTTCTGATTTCATCATTTCCAAACCCTGTCTGAGCAGAAAAAGGAATTAAAGGAATATGTTCAATTGTGCTAAAAATATCCTTGTAATATTCTATCTGCTTTTCATATTGAGACTTTTTAAGTTTATCGCTTTTTGTAAGCACTGCTGCAAAATTAAATCCGCCTCTGTACAGAAAATCAATCATATGTAAATCATCATCAGTTGGCGGATGACGTAAATCGAGAATCTGAATTACAAGCGCACGATTTCTCTCTTGATTAAAGTATCCCTCAACAAGCCTTGCCCAACGCTCTTTTTCAGCCTTAGATACTTTTGCATATCCGTATCCCGGCAAATCAACCATTCTGAATTCATGTAATTTGTAAAAGTTGATAGTAGCAGTTTTTCCGGGTTGAGCGCTGACTCTTGCAAGTGCTTTTCGCTGAACAAGCTTATTGATGAGTGATGATTTACCGACATTCGAATGGCCGGAAAATACTATTTCAGGCATATCAGATTTTGGAAGCTGTTCTACCTTGCCTGCTGCAAATTCAAAGCATACTTCGTTAAAATTCATACCCATACTCCTGTTTACTGTCTTAGTGTTGCTACACCGCTTTTGTGTTGCGGTGCTATCTTTATGTTTTCCCATTCCTTTTCAGAAACTTTAATTGTATCATTGAAAGCAAGCGAAATAACGTCCTTAAAGCTTTCAACCGGTACAAAGTTTACTTTTTCTCTTACAACGCTGTCAATATCTTGTAAATCAGGTGTATTTCCTTTAGGAATGATTACAGTATTGATTCCGTGTTTGTAAGCCGCCATACTTTTTTCTTTTAAACCGCCTATCGGTAAAACTTTGCCTCTTAGGGTGATTTCACCTGTCATAGCAATATCGTGCCTTACAGGCTTTAAAGTTAAAGCAGAATAAATAGCTGTAGCCATAGTGATTCCTGCTGATGGTCCATCTTTCGGAATTGCACTTTCGGGAGCGTGAATGTGAATATCCTTGTCTTTATAAAACTCAGAGTCAATACCGAGAACCTCACAGTGACTTCTTATGCAGGTTATTGCCGTTTTTGCAGATTCCTGCATTACATCGCCGAGTGATCCTGTAAGCTCTATCTTCCCTGTTCCCTGCATTACTGCAACCTCAATCGGGAGAAGCTCTCCACCGACTGACGTCCAGGCAAGTCCGTTTAATACACCGATTTCATCTTTATCTGAATAATTATCGGAAAGATATTTTTTATGTCCGAGCATTTTCTCAATTGCATTTTCATCAATTTTAAAGCTTAGGACATCATCTTCAAGCTTTTTAACAGCACATTTTCTTAGAATTGAAGCAATAAGTCTTTCAAGCGTACGTACACCCGCTTCTCTTGTGTAAAAATCAATTAAGAAATATATGCCTTTTTGCGTAAACTTGACTTCTTTACTGTTAAAGCCGCATAAATCAAGTTGTTTTGGAATAAGATGTTTTTTAGCTATATTATACTTTTCTTCTCTTGTATAGCTGTTGATTTCAATAAGCTCCATTCTGTCGAGTAAAGGAGCAGGAATAGCTGAAACGTCATTCGCCGTTGTAATAAACATAACATTTGACAAGTCAAACGGTATGTCAATATAGTGATCAACAAACTTATTATTTTGCTCACTGTCAAGCACTTCAAGAAGTGCCGATGTAGGATCGCCCTTATAATCGCTTGCAAGCTTGTCTATTTCGTCAAGAATAAGAACGGGATTGTTTGTTCCCACTGTCTGAACTGCCGACATAATTCTGCCCGGAATAGAGCCGATATATGTACGTCTGTGACCTCGAATTTCCGCCTCATCTTTCACACCGCCGAGAGCAATACGCTGGCTTTTTCTGCCTATTGCTTTTGCAATAGACTGTGCTATTGAGGTTTTTCCCACCCCGGGAGGTCCTGCAAAACAGATAATCTGCCCTTTCTGCTTTTCACTAAGCTTCTTAACAGCAAGCTGCTCAATTATTCTGTCTTTAATTTTCTCAAGTCCAAAGTGACTTTTATCAAGTTCTTTACGAATTTTGGGAATTACAATCTTATCTTTTGACGAAATATTCCACGGCAAATCAATTACTGTATCAAGGTAGGTTCTAATTACAGATGCTTCCTGACTGCCGTAAGGCATCTTCATAAGTTTACGGCACTCTTTAAAGAGTGTTTGTTGTGACTTCTCTGCAAGCTGAAGTTGTTCTATTTTTTTGAAATATTCCTCTGCTTCTGCTGATGGATTGTCGTCTTCCCCAAGTTCTTCTTCTATAACACGTTTTTGCTCACGCAAAAAATATTTACGCTGACTTTCGTCAATTCTCTGTCTTGCTTTATTTAAAATTTCATCCTCTATTCTTAAAATAAAATTTTCATTTACAAGAATATCCAAAATCTCCTCAAGACGATGAGTTTCCGGGAGAATTTCAAGGATTGATTGTTTAGTATGATAGTCAAGAATTAAATTTGAAGTAATAAAATCCGCAAGCTCACCCGGGTATTTACAAAGCGCAACCTTAAAAATAATATCAGGAGGCATTTTGGGTGAAACGTCCATATACTTTTCAAATTCTTTTTTTACAGTTCTCATAAGGGCTGAATCACGGGCAGTCATTTGAAATGGTTCGTCCGCAACAGGTTTGATTTCAGCCATCAGGCACTTTTCGTCAAATACAGGTGAAACAATTTTCGCTCTGTACTGACCCTCTATAACAATTCTCGTTGTATTTTCAGGCTGTTTAAGCACCTGTACTATTTTTGCAATTACACCTGTGCTGTATAAATCTATAATTGTGGGTTCGTTTTCCACAGCGTCCTTCTGGGCTGTAAGGAAAATGAGCTGGTCTTTTTTCATCGCTTTGTTAATTGCAGTAATACTCTTTTTTCTTCCGACATCAAAATGTATTAATGACTTAGGAAACACGACCAAACCTCGAAGCGGAAGAACCGGTACAATTAAATTTTCATTCATATTAAAATCCATTTTAATTCCTTTCATGGGTATAACTCAATAAAAAGTAAAAGCTGTATTGTTTGGCAATACAGCTATAATTTACATTATCAAGATGCTGTGCTGCGCTTATGACGCTTCGTTGCATCTTTCTTTGACAAATTATTTAAATTGACCGACGGTTTATCTTTTCTTCTTGTAATCTGAGGCTGTGCATTATCTGTAACTACATCTTTTGTAATTATGATTTTTTCAATTGTGTTATCAGACGGAGTCTCAAACATAAGATCGGTAAGAATCTCCTCAATAATGCCACGCAAACCTCTTGCGCCGGTATGCTGCTCTTGCGCTTTCTGTGCAATTGATTTTAGAGCGTCCTCCTCAAAGTAAAGCTCAACATCATCAAGTTCAAAAAGCTTTTTATATTGAGCAACAATAGAATTTTTGGGAACGGTAAGAATTTTTACAAGCGCATCGGTATCAAGTCCGCTCAAAGCAGTAATAACGGGAAGTCTGCCGATAAGTTCGGGGATAATTCCGAATTTTACAAGATCATAAGCTGTAACGTCTTTCATCCAATCAGTTTCATCAAGTTCTTTTTTTGACTGAATAAGCGACTCAAAGCCGATTACAGAGGACCCCTTGCGCTTTTCAACGATTTTTTCAAGTCCGTCAAATGCTCCGCCGCAGATAAACAGTATATTTTTTGTGTCTATCTGCAAAAATTCTTGCTGAGGATGCTTTCTGCCCCCCTGAGGAGGTACATTTGCAACAGTTCCTTCTACAATTTTAAGAAGCGCCTGTTGAACACCCTCGCCGCTTACATCACGAGTTATTGACGGATTCTCAGATTTCCTCGATATCTTGTCAATTTCATCAATGTAGATTATGCCTCTCTGAGCTTTTTCTATATCATAGTCAGCTGCCTGAATGAGTTTTAAGAGGATATTTTCAACATCTTCTCCAACATATCCGGCCTCAGTAAGAGTAGTAGCATCAGCAATTGCAAAAGGAACATCAAGCGCTTTTGCAAGCGTTTGTGCAAGTAAAGTTTTTCCTACACCTGTAGGACCCAAAAGCAAAACATTGCTCTTTGCAAACTCAACGCTGTCATCATTAGAAAATGAACGCTTATAATGATTATATACAGCTACGCTCAATGTAACCTTTGCCAAATCCTGACCGATTACATATTCATCAAGAATAGCTTTGATTTCTTTAGGCTTTAAAAGTTCTGCGATGGAAGTTGCGGGTTCGGTTGAATCAGGGTGATTTTTAGATTCAATCTCCCTTTCAAGCTCACCTGACTCCTCAAGAATATTCATACAAAGTTCAACACACCTGTCACAGATGTAAACACCGTTGCCTGCAATCAGACGTCCGACCATATCCTGCGGCTTGCCGCAAAATGAGCAATAAATATCCTTATCGTTGTTTTTATTAGCCATCAGCCAATCCTCACCTTATCTTTTTTCAATAACCTTGTCAATAAGACCATATTCAAGAGCCTGCTGTGCAGTCATAAAGTTGTCACGATTTGTATCTCTTGCAATAACATCAATGGGTTGACCGGTGTTATCAGCAAGAATCTGATTCAAGCGCTGTTTCATATCAAGGATGTGTCTTGTATGAATTTCCATATCTGTAGCCTGACCTTGCGCACCGCCCGACGGCTGGTGAATCATAATATCACTGTTAGGAAGTGCAAGACGCTTGCCCTTTGTGCCTGCTGCAAGAAGAAATGCACCCATACTTGCAGCCATGCCCATACAAATTGTTGAAACATCACATTTGATGTAGTTCATTGTATCAAAAATCGCAAAGCCGTCAGTTACACTTCCTCCGGGACTATTGATGTAAAGACTAATGTCCTTTGTCGGATCCTGACTTTCAAGATAAAGAAGCTGAGCAACAACAACGCTTGCGCTGGCACTGTTTACTTCTTCATTTAACATAATTATTCTGTCATTTAAAAGACGTGAATAAATATCGTAGGAACGTTCACCTCTGTTGGTTTGTTCTACTACATATGGTACCAATGCCATTCAAATCATAACCTTTCTTAAATATAATTAACGAAAATTTACAGTATATACAATTACTTGATTACAGCTTTATCCTTAATGAGCTTAAGAGCCTTTTCAACCTTAACGTCTTCTGTAAGAGATTCAGCAGGAACAGCAGCCTTAACTTTGTCGATTTCCATCTTGTAAGCGTCAGCCATCTTCTGATATTCTTCATCAAGGTCAGCTTCTGTTACTTCGATATTTTCTTTCTTAGCAACAGTTTCAAGAGCAAGTCTTAATTTAACTCTCTTTTCAGCTTCTTCCTTGTACATACCCTTAAGGCCGTTTACATCCATACCCATATACTGCATATATGTGTTCATATCCATACCCTGAGCACGGAGACGCATTTCAAAATCTCTTACCATCTCAGAAGCCTGATTGTCATACATTGCCTCAGGAATTTCACCCTCAAGAAGCTCCATAAGCTTGTTTGCAATCTGGTCATCAATATCCTTGTCAGCTTCTTCTTTGAGGCGATTTGCAATTGTTCCTTTAAGCTCTTCTTTATATTCATCAAGAGTTTCCTTTTCGGAAACGTCCTTTACAAAATCATCGTCAACTTCCGGAAGCTCTTTTGCCTTGATTTCGTGAAGCTTAATATTGAATTCAGCTTCCTTACCCTTAAGCTCTTCTGCCTGATAATCTTCGGGGAATGATACAGTAATAGTAAACTCTTCATCAGTATTATGACCGATGATCTGCTCCTCAAATCCGGGAATAAAGTTGCCTGAACCAAGCTTTAAGTTATAGTTTTCAGCTTTGCCGCCATCAAAAGCTTCGCCGTCAACGAATCCTTCAAAGTCAATAACTGCAACGTCACCATCCTGAGCAGCTCTGTCTTCTACAGTAACCATTCTTGAGTTGCGATCTCTTACCTTTTCAATTTCTTCATCAACAAGTTCATCTGTTACTTCTGTTGATTTCTTTTCTACTTCAATACCTAAGTAATCATTGATTTCCATATCAGGCTCAACAATGATTGTTGCTTTAAATGTAAAGCCGTCTTTGCCTGCTTCTACAGCTTCAAGACTTTCAACCTTAACGATTTTTACATCAGCTTCTTTTGCTGCTTCGTAAAGAGCATCAGGATAACAATCTTGCATTGCGTCCTCGTAGAAAACTTCAGTGCCGTACATTTTTTCTACAATTCTACGGGGAGCTTTGCCCTTTCTGAAGCCCTGAATGGAAATATTTTTAACCTGTCTTTTATAAACAGCGTTAATTGCTTTTTCAAATGTTTCTCCGTCAACATTTACGACTAATTCGTATGTATTTGCCTGCTCTGCCTTTTTGCTTTCCTTTAATGCCATTATAAAATTCCTCCAATAGTTAATTTAAAAATAAATATCACTTTATTATATCACAACATTTTGTTTTTGCCAATAGATAAAATAAATAAATTATCTACCTAACCAACACCGGCATAAACGAAACTTTATCACAGGAAATCAGTTTTAAATCTATTCCCTTATAATTGCCTTCAATTGCGCTTTTTATTCCGCGCTGACCGTGGATATGGCCGTAATAGCATTTTTTAATGTTGTAACTTAAAAGAACATTGACTATTTCTTTGCATTCAATTCCACCGAAAACCGGCGGATAATGAAGAAAAACAACAGGTGTTTTCCTTGTTTTTAATGCACTTTCAATTGATGCAGTCAATCTTCCGATTTCTCGGTTGAGCACCTTGATATCTTCAGGCGTATCATTTTCAAGAAACCATCCTCTTGTACCGCATATTGCGTAATCACCGCACTCGTATGAGTTATTGAAAAGAATAGAGATTGAGTTCAGTGAGTTTTGAGCAAGAAACTTGTCAGTTTTACTCTTTGTTCCCCACCAATAGTCATGATTCCCTTTTAATAATATCTTTTTCCCCGGTAAATTGTCGATAAACTTAAAATCGACGTAAGTTTCTTCAAGTTTCATTGCCCAGGAAATATCACCGGCTATAACAACAGTATCGTTATCTGTTACAATACTTTTCCAGTTTTTTTCGAGTCTTTGCGTGTAATCATTCCACCCGGTAAAGATATCCATTGGTTTATCCTCACCGAGTGAAAGATGTAAATCCGCAATAGCAAACAAAGACATTATTCTATGTTGAGTGCCTTAAGCACATAATCCTGCATTTCATTAACTTCGGTAACGTCTGAAAAACGTGAAGTTTTATTTTTAAGACCTGCAAGGGGTGCAGGAACAGGCATTCCTGTAATTTCGTTGAGCTTGTCAACCATTTCAAATTCAGTTTCGGGAAGCTCTCTTTCGGGAGCTACTGCCTGCAATACAGCCTTAGAGAACTTATAGGGACTTGCAGTTGAAGCGATTATCGCAGGTGTGCTGTCTCCTGTTTCATTTACATATTGCTCATAAACATTTACTGCAACGGCTGTGTGTGTATCGCAGAGATAATTATCCTGCTCAAACAGTTTGCTTATTGTAGCCTTTGTCTGGACATCATCACAATAGCCGCCAAAGAACTTGTCCTTAATTACATTCTTTACTTCGTCTGTAACCTCATATTTGCCCTCTGACTTAAGCTTATTCATCCAATCTCTTGTTGTTTCATCGCTGTTGCCCGAGAGATTGTATAATAGACGTTCAAGATTACTTGAAACAAGAATATCCATTGAGGGTGAAATTGTAGTATAAAAACGTCTGTTTTTATCATATACACCTGTTCTTATGAAATCTGTAAGAACATTGTTTGAGTTTGAAGCACAGATAAACTTATTAATCGGAAGTCCCATAATGCTTGCATAGTAAGATGCGAGAATATTACCGAAGTTACCTGTAGGAACAACAACATTGATTTTTTCACCAAGTGCAATTTTTCCTGAATTTACCATATCGCAGTATGCAGAAATGTAATATACAATCTGAGGAAGAAGTCTGCCCCAGTTGATTGAGTTTGCAGATGAGAAAAGCATATTATTATCTGCAAGCTTTTGAGAAACTTCAGGAGTAGTAAAGATTTTCTTAACGCCTGTCTGAGCATCATCAAAGTTGCCTTTTATGGCACAAACGTTAACATTTGCGCCTTCCTGTGTATTCATCTGATGCTTCTGCATTGGGCTTACACCGTCAACAGGATAGAATACGAGAATTTTTGTATGGTCAACGTCCTTAAAACCTTCAAGAGCAGCCTTTCCTGTATCGCCAGAGGTTGCAACAAGAATTACTGCGTCTTTACCGTCATAAGTCTTTTTGAGTGACTTTGTAAGAAGATGCGGAAGAATCTGAAGTGCCATATCCTTAAAGGCACACGTCGGGCCGTGCCAAAGTTCAAGAATATTAAGTGTATTGTTATTTAGATTACAAGTTTTTAAAGGAGCGGGATTTTCTCCGCCAAACTTTTCAGAAGCGTATGCTTTTTCAACGCAATCATTAATTTCTTCTTCTGTAAAATCAGTAAGAAAATCAGAGAAAACCTTTTTGGCTCTGCCCTTATAGTCAGTTTTTAAAAGAGCCTTAAACGTGTTCTCATCGTATTTTGGAAACTCCTGCGGAACAAACAAACCGCCGTCCTTTGAAATTCCCTGTGCGATAGCCTGAGCTGAGGAAACAACTTCCGCAGCATTTTGTGTGCTGTTGTATAACATTGAAATCTCCCTTTCAAATGACTTCCATACTGAAAAAATGTAATCAAATACTCTTTTATCAGTATAAACTTAGAATATTTTACTACATAATTCGCTTGTTGTCAAAGTTTTCAAAGAAATTAAGCGCATTTTCGTAAAAAATCTTTCTAATTACGCTTTCTTTATAATTATCTTTTAAAAGCATTTCATAAATTTCTGTTAAACTCTCGCTTCCTGTTATGTCAACAGGAAGATTACAGCCGTCAAAATCAGTGCCAATGCAAACTGTATTTTCACCGCCAAGGGATAAAAATTTATCAATATGCTTTATTAAATCGTATTTATTTGCCGTATCAGAAAAATTGTTCAGAAAATCTCTGTGAAAATTAACACCGACTATTCCTTTATTGTTTTTTATAATATTAAACTGTTCGTCAGTAAGGTTGCGCCTGTGATTTGTGACGGAACGTGAATTTGAATGCGTTGCAATAAAAGGTCGGGTTGCAATCTTTGCGACATCATAAAAAAGCATTTCGCTTGCATGAGAAACGTCAACTACAATGTTGTTGTTTTCCATTTCAGAGATTACTTTTTGACCAAACTCGGTAATTCCTTGTGGATGCAATACACCTGCACCATCACCAACAATGTTTGAGTCATTCCACGTAAGAGTTATAATCCTTACACCAAGTTTTGAAAATCTCTCAATATTTTTAATTTTACCGTTTAAAGCAGAAGAGTTTTCAATTGTAAAAAGTGCAGAATTTACGTTATTTTTAAAACAATTGTAAACACTCTCGCCTTGTTCTATGAACTTTATACCGAGTCTTTTACACTCAGAAGTAAATTTTTTATGTGCAGAATAAAAAATCTGCTCTGCTTTTCCAGGGGAATAATCATCTGGAATCCAAATTGCGTAGCACTGTATTCTTTTATCGTCTTTATTAAGGGTCTGACTGACTTGCATAGAAGTATCGTCAAGCGGCAAATTCTGTGTTACAGACTTGTATAATGTATCACAATGAAGGTCAAAAAGGTTCATATTCTTCTCCTATTCAAAAGCGCCTTCAATATAATTGATATTTACAACTTTCAAATTATCAGCATTTACATAAACCTCACATACATCAAAGCGGCAGAATTTTTCAGTTTCATTTTCGGATAAATACATTGAAGCTGTTTTTATAATTTTAAGCTGTTTTTGTCGATTGACTGCCTCTGCCGCCGAGGTCATAGAATCGGTATGACGTGTTTTAACTTCTACAAAAGCAATGTAGTTTTTATTCTCCGCAATAATATCAATTTCTCCGTATCTTTTTTGGTAATTTCTTGCTAATATCTTATAATGTTTCTTTTTAAGAAGTTTAGCAACGTAATCCTCGCCAATTTGTCCTATACTTTGTGTAGAAAACTTTTTCATTTTAATATATTTTTAAGAAAGCTCATTCTATGATACGGACAAGGACCGTATTTTTGAATTGCCTCTCTATGAGCAGCCGTCCCGTATCCCTTGTGTTTATCAAACTGGTATTGCGGATATTCTTTTGCATATTCATAAAGGAGTCTGTCTCTTGAAACCTTGGCAAGTATTGACGCACAAGCAATTGACATAGATTTTGCGTCACCCTTTATAATAGTTTCACCGTCAATATCAAGCTGAGGCATTTTATTTCCGTCAATCATAGCATAATCAGCTTTAACATCAAGACCTTCAACAGCTCTTTTCATAGCAAGCATAGTTGCATTCAAAATATTAATGCTTTCGATTTCTTCAACGCTTGCATACGCTATACAATATGAAACAGCAGTTTCCTTTATTACATCGAAAAGTGCTTTACGCATTTTCTCGCTGAGTTTTTTGGAATCATTCACTCCATCAATAAAAGTATTTGCAGGTAAAATTACCGCAGCGGCACAAACAGGACCTGCAAGAGGCCCCCTGCCAGCTTCGTCAACTCCGCAAATCGCTTTATAGCCCTTTGATAAAGCATTTTGTTCATATTCAATCCAATTCATTTTAACACCCCATTAGGCATTTCAACTGTAATTCTTCCGAGCTTTGCGCTTCTGAACTCATCAAGCAGCATAATGGCAGCCCTTTCGGTATTGACTTCTCCGCCTGAAATGAGCATACCTCTTTTTTTAGCAATTATTTTTAGCAATTCATAAGAATCAATACTGTCAAAGTCAGTTTCTTCAAGCTTAAAACGTGCAATAAAGTCGGAAGGCTTGAGTCCTTTTAAAAAGTCAAGCAACCTTATCGCCAAAAGCTCAATATCAAGAATCTGATCCTTAACTGCTCCTGTAAACGCAAGATGCTCTCCGACAATTTTGTCGTTGAATTTTGGCCACAAAACGCCCGGAGTATCAAGCATTTCTAAATTTTTTGCGATTGTAAACCATTGATTACCTCTTGTAACACCCGGTCTGTCCTCAACCTTTGCACGGTTTTGTTTGGCGATTTTATTAATAAAAGATGATTTTCCAACATTTGGTATTCCCACAATCATAATCCTCATAGTGGGATTAACCATTCCCTTTGATTTAAGACGATTGATTCTTTCACTCATAACCTTATTGACTGCCGGAGCAAATTTTTTAAGTCCTTTGCCGCTTTTGCAGTCAACAGCAATTGCAGTTGTTCCCTGCTTTTCAAAATGGTCAATCCACATTTTTGTTGCAGTCTGATTAGCCATATCGCATTTATTGAGTAAAATTATTCTCGGTTTATTTTGAATTAGCTTTGCAAGGTCAGGGTTTCGGCTGCTAATGGGTATTCTTGCATCTATTATCTCGGCAACAGCGTCAACAAGCTTTATGCTTGCCTGAATCTGTCGTTTTGTTTTGGTCATATGACCGGGAAACCACTGTATATTCTGCATTTCGCTCATATTAATTGCCATAGCCTTTCTGCCCACAAATAGTAATTAAAATTTCCTACAACCTTACTATGGGCGGATAAGGCGTAAATGGTAATTTAGCCATTGCTCGTTGTCGTTTGAGGCAAACTGAGCGGGCAATATAATTTATATAGTGTGAATTTTCACACTATATCATCCTTTAATATAGGTATTTTATTCTGTCAAACGGGTAAAACACAAATTGTGCTTTGCCGATTATATCTTCACAAGGAACTAAACCAATACTTGAATCTCGGCTGTCAAGTGATATTCCCCTGTTGTCACCCATTACAAAAATATAGTTATCAGGAATTAAATAGGGAAACTTAAATTCATTTTCAGGCTTTTTCGTAAAAGACGAGATATAATCTTCTTCAAGCATAACTCCGTCTACATACACATTGCCGGTTGAATAATCTATTTCCAAAGTCTGTCCCTCAGTTGCAATCACTCGCTTAATTATTCTTTTCTCAATCATATTTTCAGCGTTGACGGCAACAATGTCACCCGACTTTGGAGTATAGTTAAAGCTTGTAAGAAGAACCTTATCACCGTTATGCAACGTTCCATACATAGAATTTCCGACTACATTAGCATCTCTTATAAAAAAAGTAAAAATAATTGACACTACGGCAAAAACAAAAATAACTGATTTTATTATTTCAAAAGAATAGCAGGTTATCTTGCTATGATTGTAGCTGAATTTTATTTTTTCTCTCATGTATTCCTCCGATAAAAGTAAAAGCTTATTTCTATTATAAAACAGAAACAAGCTTAATACAATACAAAATTAATATATATAATTAATAAATCAGTAAAGATATCCGAAATCACTGAACGGGAAAGCAACAAACTGTGCCTTGCCGATTACATTTTCAACGTCAATAAGACCTATTTCAGTTCTACGGCTATCGAGTGACACTTTTCTATTGTCACCCATAACAAAAACCTTTCCTTCAGGTACAACCTCGGGAATTTCATAATCACCGTAATTTCCTGCAAAAGTAGAATCGTTTATGTAAGGCTCATCAAGAACAACACCGTCTACGATTATTCTGTCATTTTCATAGTCGAGTTTAATCGTTTGACCTTCAGTTGCAATAACTCTCTTTATAATCGGATTCGCATACTCGGCACCGTGCGAAATTACAACAATATCGCCATCTTTAGGAGTATAGAAAAGATTTGATACAATAACCTTGTCCTTAGACTCAAGAGTGCTTTCCATTGAAGTTCCGTCAACATCAACTAAACGAAAAACGAAAGTAAGACATATCACAACAATAGAAATTGCAAAAAGTATGCAACGTATCCAATCATAGAAGCCTGAAATTGCCCCTTCGGATTTCATTGTTACAAACCTACTGCCGCTAAATTCATCATACTTATCTTTAAAATAAATATCTGGATTTAATTCAGCAGAAAGCTCAATATCATCCTTGTTAAAAGTTTCGTTTTGATTTTCATCATATGTATTATTTACGCTCAATTTATTCACCTGCTGAAAGTAAAGTAAAAAAGGGACTTTTCAGTCCCCTTTTTAAACATTAAAGAATTACTTGCGAATCTGCTCTTTAACCTTAGCAGCCTTACCAACTCTATCACGGAGATAGTAGAGCTTACTTCTGCGAACCTTACCGTAACGAACAACCTGTACGTCTTTAACGTTGGGTGAATGAAGTGGGAACACTCTTTCAACACCTACGCCGTAAGCGACACGTCTTACAGTAAATGTTTCAGCTACGCCACTGCCTCTTTTGGCAATAACAGTACCCTCAAACATCTGGATTCTTTCTCTTTCGCCTTCACGAATGTTTACCGATACCTTTACAGTATCACCGATGCTGAACTGAGGGGTAGTATCCTTAACAGAACCGGCAACAATTGTTTTTAATGCGTCCATTTTTTATCCTCCTAATTTTCCCGATATTCATACCTAATGGCAGCGGACTATCAGCTTCAAAATGACGGCCAAGCCGTTATTTGAACCGCGTCGTGAGTAACGACGGTATCAAATGCCTATTAATAATATCATAAAAGAAAAAATAATTCAAGAGTTTTTTCAAAAAAAAGAAAATTATTTGCTTATATTATCAAGTTTAGTTAAAAACTCGGTGAAATAATCAGGCAATCGTGAAACAAACTCTAAATACTCTTCCGTTTTTGGGTGAACAAAGCCTATCTTACGAGCATGCAGACATTGCCCGTTGAAAGATACTTTTTCATTTTTTACTCCGTATACGGTGTCCCCTGCAACAGGATGACCGAGATAAGCCATATGTACCCTGATTTGATGAGTTCTGCCTGTTTCAAGTATACATTTAATATGCGTATAACCCCTGTATCTTCTAATAACGGAATAATGAGTTACTGCGTTTTTGCTGTTTTTAGCAGTAACACACATTTTCTTTCTGTCATTGGGATTTCTTCCTATGGGTGCATCGACTACACCATCATCGTCCTTGAGGTTACCAAATACAACAGCCTCGTACTCTCTGGTAAAGGAATGGTCTTTAATCTGTTTTGCAAGATGAGTATGTGCAAAATCGTTTTTTGCAACTATAAGAAGACCGCTTGTATCCTTGTCAATACGATGAACAATTCCGGGTCTTAGAACACCGTTAATACCCGACAAACTGCTTCCGCAATGATATAAAAGAGCATTTACCAAAGTACCGTCATAATTGCCTGCAGCAGGATGAACTACCATTCCTTTGGGCTTGTTTACAACAAGTAGGTAATCATCCTCATATACGATATCAAGGGGTATATTTTCAGCCTTTGCTTCATAAGGAACAGGATCGGGAATCTGTAAAACTACGACATCGCCTGCTGAAAGCCTGTGCTTTTTATCGACCGGCTTATTATTAACAGTAACGCCCGAATTTTCAATTAGATTCGCAGCGGCACTTCGTGACAAACCAACATCAGAAACGGAAATAAACTTATCAAGTCTTATTCCGCTTTCATTACAAATCAATCTATGCTCAGTCATTTTTTATTTTCGCCTTTTTAGAACTGTCGAGCATATCGGAGAAAAACAAAAGATAGATTACAAGCAGAATTGTGCCTGCTGTTATGCAATAGTCTGCAAAATTACATACCGGCGGAAAAAACGAAAGGCTTATATAATCAATTACATAACCGTAAAATATTCGGTCAATCAAGTTTCCTACGCCTCCGCCGACTATGAGAGCTGCACAAATATAGAAAAACCTACCTTTTGGTCTTTTTTTGAACATATAAAAAATTATAATAGCAAGCAAAACGGATGTTAAAGCAATAAACACCCAGTGCATTCCGGAAAACATTCCGAATGCAACACCTCTATTTTCTACATATACAAGGCTAAACAAATTATCAATTACATTTATAGAACCTACAGGTTGAAGATATGCAGAAACAAAATATTTTATTATCTGGTCAATAATAACGAGCACTGCTCCGATTATCAGTGAAATAAACGGCATAAGTTCCTCCAAAATGCTATTAGAACAAATCGGTGTGATCAAACACACCGATTTGCTTTAATTATTAGTCATTATTTTAAATTTTCACAACAACGTGAGCAAAGTGTGGGATGCTCGTTGCTTTTACCAACGGTTTTTGAAATAGCCCAACAACGTTCACACTTTTCGCCCTCAGCTTTTTCAATCTTAATTTCAAGTTCAGATGAATTTTCTACAATTTCAACTTCTGATACAATGAATGCAGTTGCGAGCTCATTTTCAGCCTTTTTAAGGAAAGCAAGCTTATCACCGCTTGCAACAAGTGTTACCTTAGCTTCAAGAGAACTCTTGATTGTTTTGTCCTTGATAAAAGCTTCAAGTGACTTTTTAACATCATCTCTTAACTCATGAATTTCGTCCCAGAAAGTCATAAAGTTGTCATCAATGGAAATATCGACCTTTTCAGGCATTTCGTTGAAAATAACGTGATTAGCATTTTCGTTTGATGAATGAGGCATATATTTCCAAATTTCATCTGATGTATATGCAAGGATAGGCGCAATCATTCTTGTCATTGCATTAAGAATAATGTAAATAGAAGTCTGAGCAGCCCTACGTGGCTTGCTATCAGCTTTTTCAGTATAAAGTCTGTCCTTTAAAACATCAAGATAAAAATTAGACATATCAACAACACAGAAGTTATGAATAGCGTGGTACACAATATGGAACTCGTATTTATCATAGGCTTCTTTGACTTTATCAATAAGATTATTGAGCTTTGCAAGCGCCCATTTGTCAATAGGCATAAGCTCGTCAAGCGATACCATATTCTCATCGGGATTAAAGCCGTTGAGATTACCTAGGATATATCTTGCAGTATTTCTGATTTTTCTGTATGACTCAGATACTTGTTTTAATATATCATTAGAAATATGGACGTCACTCTGATAATCGGTTGACGCTACCCATAGCCTCAAAACATCAGCACCGTATTGCTTTGTAACATCCTGTGGGCTGATACCATTACCAAGAGATTTACTCATTTTTCTTGATTCATCATCAAGAATCATTCCGTGAGTAAGAACAGCTTTGTATGGTGCTTCACCTGTAGTTGCAACTGAAGTCAAAAGTGATGATTGGAACCAACCTCTATACTGATCGTTTCCTTCAAGATAAAGGTCAGCAGGAAATGTTAAGTCACTTCTCTTTTTAACAACAGCAGTATGAGAAGAACCGCTGTCAAACCAAACATCCATTATGTCCTTTTCTTTTTCAAACTCAGTACAGCCGCACTTCTTACATTTTGTTCCCTTTGGTAAAATCTCTTCTGCGGTATGATGGTACCAGGCATTGGAGCCCTCTTTCTCAAACAAATTAGCAACAGCTAACATTGCTTCTTTATCAATATGAGCTTCGCCGCATTTCTTACAGAAGAATATGGGAATAGGAACACCCCATTTTCTTTGACGTGAAATACACCAGTCTTTTCTCTCTCTTACCATAGAAGTAATTCTGTCTTTACCCCATTCGGGAATCCATTCAACTTCATTGATTGCTTTTACAGCATCTTCTTTGAAATCATCGACAGAGCAGAACCACTGGTCGGTAGCTCTGAAAAGAATAGGGGTTTTGCATCTCCAGCAATGTGGATACTGGTGCTTAATTTTCTTTAATGCAAACAAATAACCGTTTTCATCAAGATAAGCTGCAATTTTTTTGTTAGCTTCATCAGTTGTTAATCCTGCAAACTGACCAGCCTCATCGGTAAGTACACCGTTTGAATCAACAGGGCAAATAATGGGAATTTCAGGATAATTAAGACAAACATTATAGTCGTCTACACCATGACCGGGAGCAGTGTGAACACAACCGGTGCCACTCTCAAGTGTTACATGTTCGCCAACGATAACGAGTGACTCTCTGTCAAGGAACGGATGGAAAGTTGTAATATATTCAAGTTCACTGCCTTTTACAGTAGCAACTACCTCATAATCAGTAATTCCGGCAACTTCCATTGCAGATTTGTATAAATCTGTAGCCATAACGAGATATTCATCGCCTGTTTTAATAACGGAATATTCAAATCTCGGACCAACACAAATAGCAACATTTGCAGGAAGAGTCCAAGTGGTTGTTGTCCAAATAACAAAGCTTACTTTTGACGGATCAATTCCCATTGCAGAGAATACACCTTTATCGTCCTTGGTTTTAAACTTTACATAAATTGAATGGCAAGGATCTTCAGCATATTCGATTTCAGCTTCTGCAAGAGCAGTTTTGCATTCAGGACACCAATAAACAGGTTTTAAACCCTTATATATATATCCTTTTTCAGCCATTTGTGCAAATACTCTTATTTGTTCGGCTTCAAATTCATGCTTAAGCGTTATATATGGATTATCCCAATCACCGATTATTCCCAAACGCTTGAATTGAGTACGCTGGTCGTTAATATAGCCGGTAACAAATTCCTCGCACATCTTTCTCAGCTCGATAATAGAAATATCAGCTGAATTACCGATACCTGCCTTTTGTCTTGCTTTAAGCTCTGTAGGCAAGCCGTGAGTATCCCAACCTGGTACGTACGGCGCTTTAAATCCTGCCATATTTTTGTATCTTACAATAAAATCCTTTAAAATTTTATTGAGAGCATGACCTAAGTGAATATCTCCGTTAGCATAAGGCGGTCCATCATGAAGAACAAAGAGAGGTTTTCCATCATTATTTTTCATAAGGTTATCATAAATATTCTCATCCTCCCAGCTTTTAAGAGTAACAGGCTCACTTTTAGGAAGACCTGCACGCATCGGGAAGTCAGTTTTTGGAAGATTAAGTGTAGAATTATAATCCTGGGACATTTTATATATTCTCTCCAATATCTATAAATTTGAAATTAATCAGCTGAAACATCATAGTTTTCGCCAAACTTGAGGTGAGCAAACTTGCCTGAACGCTTTTGCGCAGGTTCAGGTTTTACGCTGAATTTTTCTTCAACAACCTCTTCGGCGACAGATTTTACTTCACTTTGCTCCACTGATTGTAATTCTATATTTTCAGGAGCAGGCTCTTCTTTAATATCATTTGTGGGATATTTTTCATCAAGAGCTTTTTGGGAATCATCAAGGTCTGCGGAAGTTGGGAGGTCATCAATAGCCTTAATGTGATTTCTGTAAAGCTCAATTAATTCATTTCTGAGTGCAACTGCGTCAGACTGGAGCTGAAGGTAATTTTCTTTCTCAATAGCTGTCATCTTGTTAGCGTCAACAAGCAAAGACTGCGCCTTATTCTCAGCGTCACGAACAATTTTTGCAGCTTTCTCTTTTGCTTCTCTGATGCAAGCGTCAGAAACCTTCTGTGAAGCTAAAAGCGCATTTCTAACAGTTTCCTCATCTGATTTATACTGTTCAACACGAGTTGCAAGTATGTCGATTTTATGAACAAGATTTGTTTTTTCTTTTTTAAGCTGCTCAAACGAAGAAATAACCTCGTCAATAAAAGCATCTACGTCTTCTGCTCTGTAGCCGCCGCTTAAGGTGGCTTTCCTGAAACTTATATTTTTAATCTCATCAATTGTAAGCATATGTATGCACTCCTTATCTAAAATGAATTAGAGAAATTCTGATACGCCCCTTTTTCGTTTCACCCATAACAGCGTTCAGAATATATTTCCCATTTCCTCGAATAATCAGTACATCTCCAACAGCGGTTGGCTGACTGATATTCATTGTTTGAATATAATTTTGACTTACGTTGCCTGTCATAATAAGCGACTTTGTCTTTTCGCGTGATAATCCCGTTACAGCAGCTACAATATTATCTAATCTAAGCGATGAAACAACAAGCAATAATTCTTCTGTTCCTCTTCCCTCAGGCAGTTTTGACAAATCAGCGTTGCAGATTTTTACACCGACATTGCCGATTTTAAAAATTTGAGAAACGATATAATCTTCAAGTTCGCTTTTTACAAAAATAATTGTTCTTCCGTCGCCAACAAGAATATCTCCGACTGTCTCACGTTCAATACCAAGTGACATCAAAGCTCCGAGAAAATCCCTGTGAGTAAGTCTGTCGCAATTGCGATAGCGAAATTCAAGCGCAGAAATCGGAAAAACGAGCTTTACGTCGCTATCGCTCAGTGCAAGTACTTTTCTTTCGCTGCTTTCATAACCGCCGAAAAAACAGTAGTTTTCAAAACAAATTGTCCTTAGATATTTTTCAGCCAAAGCTTGTTTTCTTTCGCTTAGAAACGAAAAGAAATACGGTTTATGTCGCGTATAACACAAATTGGCAGCGTCATCAAGCTTTGAGTAAAAAAGCTTGTCATCATCAGAAGTATACACCGCTGTTTTCTAATTCGTCGAGTAAATCATCACCGGTAAGGTCAACATTACTCGGAATAATAATGTAAGTATTTGTAGCTACTCTTTTAATTTTTCCCCTGTTTGCATAAGCAACACCGCTTAAAAAATCAAGAATTCTTCTTGCCATATCCTTGTTTGTGTCTTCAAGATTAAGAACAACAGTATGAGTTTTCATAAGCTCATCGGCAATTGAACGAGTTTCCTCGCCAAATCTCTCGGGTTTAAAAATACCAACCTGAAGTTTCGCAGTTGCGTTGATATTTACAACCTTGTTTCTTCCGCCAACCTCTCTATCTCTGTCACGTTCTCTTTCCCTTACGGGTTGTTCTTCCTCGTAGCCGTCGTCACCTTCATCAGCGTATCCGTACTCATCGTACTCATACTCGTCGTCCGGTGCGTCCCACATACGCTTAAACTTATCAACAATTCCTGCCATTTATATTTCCTCCTAAAATTATGTGTAATCTCTTGCGCCAAAAAGCGACGAACCTATTCTTACCATATTGGCGCCTTCCAATATTGCTTCATAATAATCAGCAGACATTCCCATTGAAAGAATAGTCATACTTATATTATCTAATTTTTTTTGCGATATGTCAATAAATATATTATGCATATTATTAAAATATTTAGAAATTTTATGTTTATTATCACAAATTGGAGGTATTGTCATCAATCCTTTGACTGAAATTCCTTCAATTTTGGATATTTCACAGAGCAATTCTTCAAGGTTTTCAGGATACACTCCTGATTTGTTTTCTTCTCTGCCTATGTTAACTTCAACAAGAATATCGGTAATCTTATTAAGTTTAATAGACTGCTTTGCAATTTCATTCGCAAGCTTTACAGAATCAACAGACTGAATTAAATCTACCTTGTCTACAATCTGTCTTACCTTATTAGTCTGTAGGTGTCCGATAAACTGCAATGAACACTTCTCAAGATTGTAGCTGTCGTATTTTGACAAAAGCTCCTGAACCTTGTTTTCACCAATATGATCAAGACCGAGATTTATTGCGTGATTGATAATCTCTGGCTCAACTGTTTTGGTAGCAGCGAGAAATGTTATATCATCCCTGCTTTTACCAACCTTTTGCGCTGCTTCTGCAATTCTTTCATTTATTATCTTATAATTGTATTCGACGTCACTCAATGACCTTGCCGTCATACAAATCATCTCCCTTTAAAATTACCTTATCATAAAGTGAAACTGTTTCTCCGTTAAACAATTCATCTTCATCTGGAGAAGTATCACAGATAACATAGTCATCATCAGCATAAAGAATGGAAATCTGTTTAAACTGAACCTCACTTCCGTAGAGTACATAAACACCCTGAACCTTTTTCTGCTCAGTATGCTTATTGTCGTTTTCATCATAAATTGTCTTAGTAACATAATCATCGTGAATTGCACGCTTGCTTATACGAAGTCCCGTGTATGTGCCAAGTCCGATTTCAACAGGTTCTTGTCTTGCTTCAATTAAGCCCTCGTCCATATAGTCACACTTAAGAATTACAAGAGCGTCTGAATCGGTTGTTTCCTGATGAATTCTGTAAATTGAAGCCGGAACGCTGTCTGTTGCTGCATCAGAAAATAAAATAGTAACGTTTCCGTCCCAAAGAGAAAGCTCGGTTGCCTCATCAGCAGATACCTTGCAGGCAACATACCAGTTTAAGCTACTGATAATTTTTCCTGCCGTGTTATCGGATATGTTGGATTTTTGTACTTTTTCTAAATCATTTAGCTTTATTCTATCAATATCTGAATACTTTATAGAATTTTCATATCCGTCACAATACTCGGAAAAATAACCTGCTTTGTCTGATTTAATTGTACCGATACTTTCTCCCGATGAATTTTTTAAACTGTCAATCTGTGCTTGAAGGCTTGAAATTTCTGAATTAAAATTAGTGTATTTACCTGTATAAAGCTGCCTTTGATTAATTGAAGAAAGTAAATTATATGAATCGGTAAACGCAGAATTTAATTCTCCGTTATTTATATCATCAAGGTAATTTATAAGGTTATTGTGTATTGAATTGTTAATGGTGTCGATTCCGACATTGTTAACAGAGTTATTCTTTTGCAAAGATTCAAGAGTGCTTTTCTGCTTTTCAAGAGCAGCAGCAGTTGTCTGAGCAAGAGCGTCATCTTCGTTTTCATAAATATTAGCTATTGCACCGCCCACCTTGACTTCTTCACCCTCATAGCAAGAATAAGAAAGCACACCGTTAGTATTGTTGCTTATAACATTCTCATCACGGATTATAAAAGCGTTTGTAAAAATTTTATTTGTTACTGTAGTTTGTACTGCATTTTCAGTAGGGTACATATCAAAATTTGCACTGATTAGAAGATAAGCAACGTATATAAGCGCAAGAATTGTGAGCGCTGATACAAGTATTCGCTTAAAAAGTAATTTATCCATAAATATATCCTTTTTTTATTATTTCAACGGCTTTAGCAAGTAGTTCTTCAAAAGAATTATATTCATCTGCGTAAAGCCAGTTCATATCCAAATCTCTTTTAAACCAGGTAATTTGGCGCTTTGAGTATCTGCGTGTTTCCATTTTTAGTTTGTCTATACATTCTTCAAGAGTTTTTTCACCATTAAAATACGGCAAGAGCTCCTTATAACCGATTGCCTTTACCGAAGTTAAACTAAGTTTATTTGAAATAACTTCCTTTGCTTCATTTAAAAGCCCGCTTTCAAGCATTATATCAACACGTTTATTTACTCTTTCATAAAGTTTTGACCTGTCTTTAAAATTAAGTCCGATTTTTATGGGCTTGTAAGGACTTTTTACAAGTCTCGATTTTTTATTTTGTTCTGTAATGGTTGTGCCTGTAGTTTTATAAAACTCAATTGCACGAATTATTCTTTTAGGATTTTTTTCAGTTTTCAGCCTATTAGCAGAATCTATATCAAATTCTGAAAGCATTTTTAGAAGAGTTTCTATCCCCTCTTCCTCGTAAATTTTACGAAGTTCAAGCGAAAGCTTTTCGTCACGCTGTTCTTCACTGAAAGTTATATGGTTAAGGAGTGAATCAACATACAGTCCAGTGCCTCCGACAATAAACGGAAGCTTGCCTCTTGAAATAATATCAGATATACATTCAGATGCATCCTTCACAAACATTGCGACAGAATAAGTTTCATCAGGTGAAACAAAATCTATTAAGTGGTGCTTTATACCTTCCATTTCATCCACTGTAGGTTTTGCGGTAGCAATCTGCATTCCTTTGTAAATTTGCATTGAATCAGCAGAAATAATTTCGCCGTTAAACATTTTTGCAAGTTTTATTGAGAGTTTTGTTTTGCCCGATGCAGTCGGGCCTACAATTGAAACAACTTTTATTAAATTTTCCAGAATATCACACCCTGCCGAACTGCTTTTCAATTTCATTTTTGGTCATAACTATACAAACAGGCCTGCCGTGAGGGCAGTACTTTATCTGAGGATTTTCTTCGAGTTTTTTTACAATGTCAATCAGTTCCTGCGGAGTGCTTTTATTTCCCGCTTTTATTGCGGAGCGGCACGCAACATTGTGATAGAACCAATCCATTTTTTCTGTAAAAATATCATTTTTACCCATGGCAATGTAATCAGCCATTTCTGTAACACAATCGTTTATATCGGCAGCGTCAAGGTACTGCGGTGCACTTCTTACTATTACCGTGCTGTTTCCGAAATCCTCAACGTCGAAAGCACATGATTTGAACATATCAATATTATTAATAGCGGCGTCGTATTCAGTTTTATCAAGCGTTACAGTAATCGGATGAAGAAGCATCTGCGAAAAAGAAGCCGCCTTTTCTGCCTTAAGTTTTTCATAAATCATACGCTCATGAGCAGCGTGTTTATCAATAAACAAAATCTCTTTTTTATTCTTTTCTGCAATTATATATGTGCCGAATGCCTCGCCTATATATTTGATTTCAGTTTCAGTTTGCTCCATAAAAATGGGTATAGAATTACCTTTCGAATCAGCAAAACCATATTCTTTATCTTTTGAAATATCAGGAGAACCAATTTTCTTAGTCGTTTGTACTTCTCGTTTGGGCTCTGATACCACAGCAGGAATAATCTCTTGTTGAGGTTTAAAAGAATTTTCTTTATTTGAACTGTTTATAGCCTGATTAGTATAAATATTAAATGGATTGCCTGAATCGGAAAGCTTTATGTTGTCAATACTCTTTCTTTTTGAAGATGTAGTTTTTTCAGCATTAACTGAGCTGAAATTTATGCTTTCAAAAGAATTAAAATCATCTTTTACCTTTTTAGCTTCGGGTTCTGTCGAAGATTTTAAAACGGGCTTAGGGGTTTCAGGTTGTTTTGATAATATCGCATGCGCATTATTGAAAGGATTAAATCCATTACGCTCGTTAAATGCTGCATTATTTTTAAATGATGCGTTCTTTCGGCTGTCAAACTTCATAAGCGAAGATTTTACTGCGTGATAAACTGCATCAAAAACAGGCCGTTCGTTTATAAAACGCACTTCAATTTTTGCGGGATGAACATTAACATCAATCATTTCAAACGGAAGCTCAATATTTAGCACACAGGACGGAAATTTTCCAACCATTATTGAACCCTTAAATGCTTCCTCAATTGCCGCCATAGCAGTTCTTGTTTTAACATAACGTCCGTTGATAAAGAAATTTTGCATATTTCTGTTTGGACGTGAATTTACGGGTTTTGAAACATAGCCTTTAATTTTAATTGCGTCAAGCTCATATTCAACGGGTATTAAGCCATTTGCAAAATCCTTGCCAAACACAGAATACACAGCAGAAATAAGCTTACCGTCTCCAAAGGTTTTAAGCGCTTGCTTTCCGTCTTTTATGTATGTAAATGCAATTTCAGGATGCGAAAGAGCTGTTTTGTCAATAATATTTGATACAGCGTTTCCCTCTGAAACATCTTTTTTCAGAAACTTAGCACGTGCGGGAATGTTGTAAAACAAATCCCTGATAATAAAAGTTGTACCAATTGGACATCCCGCATCATCAAAGGAAATTTCTTCTCCGCCGTCAATTTCATAGCTTGAACCAATTTCCTCATTAATATTTCTTGTAATCAGTTGAAGTCTTGAAACTGCGCAGATTGAAGCGAGTGCTTCACCTCTGAAACCGAGAGTTGAGATACAATCAAGGTCATTTTCAAATTTCACCTTGCTCGTAGCATGCCTTAAAAATGCAACTTTGATATCATCTTTTAAGATTCCGCATCCATCATCGGTGACACGCATAAAGGTAGTTCCGCCGTTTTTAATTTCAACGGTGATGTTTTTAGCACCGGCATCTATTGAATTTTCAACGAGTTCCTTAATAACGGAAGCCGGACGTTCAACGACCTCGCCTGCCGCAATAAGTTCCGCAACATGCTTGTCAAGAACATTAATAACACCCATAATGTCACCGCCTTTCTAAAACATTATATCATATTCTTTAATTCGTAAAGCAAATTCATTGCTTCTATCGGGGTTAGTGTGTTTAAATCTGACTCTTTCAGCTTATCAATTACAGGACTTTGTTCTACGCCTAAAAGTGAAAGCTGCATATCGCCGTTTTCTTCTTTAATTATTTCTATCTTTCCATCATCATTGCTTTCGATTTCCGCGAGAATCTCTTTTGCACGGTTGATTATTGACTGAGGAACACCGGCAAGCTTTGCAACCTCAATACCGTAGCTGTCATCTGCACCACCGGGAATAATCCTGCGCAAAAAGGTTATATCATCACCGCGTTTTTTTACTGCGATGTTGTAATTCTTTACACCTTCAAGAAGATTTTCCATTACCGTAAGCTCGTGATAGTGAGTAGCAAACAAAGTTTTTGCACCAAGCTTCTTTTTATCAGCACAAAACTCAAGCACTGCTCTTGCAATACTCATACCGTCAAAAGTGGAAGTACCTCTGCCTATTTCGTCAAGAATAAGCAGGCTTTTTGATGTAGCATTTTTAACTATATTTGCGACCTCGCTCATTTCAACCATAAATGTTGACTGTCCCGAAGCCAAATCATCGGACGCACCCACCCTTGTGAAAATACTGTCTACAATTCCAATCTCGGCAGATGATGCAGGAACAAAACTGCCCATCTGAGCCATAAGAACAATAAGAGCAATCTGGCGCATATATGTTGACTTACCTGCCATATTTGGGCCTGTGATTATTGCTACTCTGTCACTGTTGCTGTCAAGGCAAACATCATTTGGAACAAACGGAGCATCCTTTAAAAGGACTTCAACAACAGGATGACGTGAATCTTTGATTCTTATTGCAGACGAAAGATTAACATCGGGACGAATATATCTATTATCTGACGCTACATTTGCAAGTGAAACAATAACATCAAGCGTTGCAATTGCCTTTGCCGTCTTTTGAATACGTTCAAGGTTATCTGCAACATTTTTTCTGACAGCGTCAAATAAGGAAAATTCAAGTGCAACTGATCTGTCCTTTGCGCCGAGTATTCTGCCTTCAACCTCTTTTAAATCCTGTGTAATGTATCTTTCGCAATTTGTAAGAGTTTGTTTTCTTATGTATGTATCGGGAACAAGGTCTTTATATGAATTTGTTACTTCAATATAGTAACCAAACACTCTGTTATAGCCTACTTTGAGTTTAGGAATACCTGTTAATTCTCTTTGTTCAGCCTCAATTTTAGCAAGGATATCCTTTGAGTTATTCATATCACCTGTTACTAAATCGAGTTCGTCATTATATCCTCGCTTAATCATTCCGCCCTCTCTTATAGTAAAAGGCGGTTCTTCAACGATAGCGCTGTCAATAAGACTAAATATATCATCAAGAGTATCAATATCATGATGAATTTTTCTGATATAAGAGGCTTTGCAGTCAGAGATAAGTTCTGAAATTCTCGGTAGATTCTGAATAGCCGAGCAAAGCGAACGCAAATCTCTGGCGTTTGCCGATCCGTAAACGATTTTTGTCATCAGTCTTTCAATATCAAAAATACCGGAAATGTTATCTGTAATTTCAAGGCGCAGCATTGTATCATTGACAAGCTCTTCAACAGCAGACTGACGATTATTAATTGAAGATATATTCATAAGCGGATGCTCAAGCCAAGAGCGAATCAGTCTTTTGCCCATTGCAGTTTTAGTCTTATCAATAACCCACAGTAGTGAACCTCGCTTTTCTTTAGTAAGCATTGTCTGCGTAAGTTCAAGATTGCGCTGTGTGTTGTAATCAAGCCTCATATACTGGCTTTCGCTGTAAATTTCAATGTGATTTATGCGTTCAAGTCCGCTTTTCTGAGTATCCTTTAGGTATGACAGTAAAGCTCCGATTGTAGAAACAAGCACTTCACTGTCAGCTACATTCTCCGAATTTTCTTTAAAATGTTCAGTAACTGTATTTTTGCAGAGGTTGTAATCAAACTCATCGTCCTCAATCATCTCAACACCGGCTGAAAGCTTGGTTTTAATAAATTTCGGAAGTTCTTTGATTTTTACAATATCTCCGCCTATAAGAATTTCCTTTGGATTGTAGCTCGCAAGTTGACTTGTAAGAACATTATATGAATCTTTTCCTGAAATTTCCGTAGCGTATAATTCTCCTGTAGAAATATCACAAAAGCAAATTCCTATATGCTTGCTTTTTGAGAACATACAACAGATGTAATTGTTTTTACTTTCGTCGAGCATACTCGATTCCATAACAGTACCTGGTGTGATTACACGAATAATATCACGCTTTACAAGACCTTTAGCCTTTGCAGGGTCTTCGGTTTGCTCGCAAATTGCAACCTTATAACCTTTCGATACAAGACGAGCTATATATCCCTCACAGCTGTGAAAAGGAACTCCGCACATTGGCGCACGCTCGTCCTGACCGCAGTCACGGCCTGTAAGTGTGAGTTCTAATTCTTTAGAGGCAAGCTTGGCGTCATCATAGAACATTTCGTAGAAATCTCCAAGACGAAAAAACAAAATACTGTCCTTATTTTCTTCTTTAATTTTAAAATACTGTTTCATCATCGGAGATAACTCCGCCATAATCTCACACCCTTTTAAGCTTAATTAAAAAACAAATTTAGTGACAACCGCCGCAGGTTTCGCAGCTGCCTGAGCAAGATGACTGCGAATAATCAGCAGTTTCGGGGTCAGCACCCTCGCAGGACTGCTGAACAATTGCAAGCACTCTGTTAGCAACAACGTCAAATGCTTCCTTAGCATCATTGTAAGCAATCATATTTTCATTAGACATAATTTTTGAATATACTTCTCTCATTTCAGTATTAAGCTGTGCAAGCTTGTCCTGATCTCTTTCCTTTTTAGAAGCCTCATTATTGATTGCCATTCTTTTAAGGTTAAACTCACCGATTAATCCCTGAAGTTCTGTATCGGCGTCCGCTTTTGTTTGAACTTCTTGTAATTTGATGTATGACTCCTCTTTTTGAATTGCTTTTCCAAGCTCTCTTGCCATTGTAATAATATCCATAGTTTTTTCCTCCGAATTTATTATACTAATTCTCCCTTGAGAATCCAGTTACGTGCTTTTGTTATTTTGACATTTATGAATGTACCGATTAAATCGACAGGTGCTTTAAGCTCGACAATTATATTTCCGCTTGTTCTGCCTGTCAATTCACCGTTTTTGCCTGTTTCCCCTTCAATAAGAACCTTTTCTGTTTTTCCAACCATAGAAGAACAACGTTTTGCAGCAATTTCCTCCTGAACATCAAGCAGTTCTCTAAACCACTTTGACTTTTCTTCATAAGGTATAGGATCGTCCATTTTTTCAGCAGGCGTGCCGACTCTGGGTGAAAAGATAAATGTAAAAAGCGATGTAAATTCAACCTCTTTTATCAATGAAAGAGTTTCTTTAAAATCTTCATAAGTTTCTCCGGGAAAGCCGACGATTATATCACTTGTAAGAGAAACATCTTCAATTTTTTCTTTAGCATAATTGACAATTTCAAGATATTTTTTTCTGTCATAATGCCTGTTCATCGCTTTTAAGATTCTGTCAGAACCGCTTTGGAACGGTAAGTGAAGGTGCTTGCTTATGTGCGTTCCGTTTGCAATCGCATCTATAAGCTCCTTTGAACAATCTCTCGGATGAGAGGTCATAAACCTAAGCCAATAGTCACCGTCAATTGAATCAATCTCGTTTATCAGATTTGCAAAATTCACACCGTCAGGCAGGTTTTTGCCGTAGGAGTTTACATTCTGCCCAAGGAGTGTAATGTCTTTATAACCACTTTGAATCATTTCTCTTGCTTCGGAAACGATTGTGTTCTTGTCACGGCTACGTTCACGTCCTCTTACGTATGGAACAATACAGTAAGTACAGAAGTTATTGCATCCGTACATTATAGGCAGCCAACCTTTAAAACTGCCGTCACGTCTTACAGGAATACCCTCATACAGCTTGTTGTCATCGTTTCCGCGTTCAACAATACGTTTTCCATTCACAAGTGAATTATACACCAGTTCTGGGAAATGATGGAGTGAGTGAGTTCCGAATACAAGACCGACAAAAGGGAAGCTGTTGTATATTCTGTTAGCAATATGCTCCTGTTCCATCATACAACCACAGAGAGCAATCAGAATTTGCGGGTGTTTTCTTTTTAGATTCTTGAGAGCGCCTACGTTGCCAAAAACTCTGTCTTCTGCGTGTTCTCGAACTGCGCAGGTATTAAAAAGAATAAAGTCAGCTTCATCGGGTGCGTCAACAAAATCAAATCCGGACTGGGCAAGCATACCCTTTATTTTTTCACTGTCGGCAACATTTTGCTGACAGCCGTATGTTCTTACAAAAGCAAGCGGTTTCTCGCCTCGTTTTCTAATTTCCATAATTTCAGCAATCAGTTTCATATACTCAGATTGCTTTTCAGACAGTTTATCAGCCGGATTTATGATATCAGCCAAATAAATGCCCTCCTTACCCATTGTATTAACTGTTTTAGTATACCACAAATTATATCGTTTTTCAATATTTTTCACATGGATTTCAAATTATTACGACTATTTCTAATACAGAAGTATAGATTTATATTATCACGCGTAACTAATTAAAATCTATATAAAATTCATACAGAAATTTTATATTTTTCAAAGCTGTCCCTTTAGTATTTCGTTATAATCCCCGATACATTGTAAGATTGCCTCCCTGAAACTCTGTACCCACAAATGCCCTGCCGTCATCGGTTGACAAAACACTGCATACTTTGGTTGCCCCTGTATCTAAATTACCTAAAAAATCAGGCTGAGAAGGATTACTTAAAGACCAGACAGATATGCCCTTATCAAAATTATCCATTATAAGATGATTTTTTGTAATTGCTATGCTTTGAGGAGAAGTTTCGCCGCCCGCGTTAACCGTTCTATACTCGTTTGGAATAGTATATATTTTTGTCTGCACGTTGTTAATATTACTAACGTTCAGAACTGCAACTCCTGCTATGGTGTTCTCAAGGTCATTCGTTTTACCGTGTAAGGGCGCAACAGTACAGTAAATATAGGGAAAATTACATACTAATCCCATGGTGTGATTTGTAGCTTGGTTAAGATTATTGTTTGATATCTGCCTGATATTGCAAGTGTAAACACAAACAGGAGCGTCAGGTGTTGATAAATCATAAATCTTCACCAAATCTCGATCGTAACCTGATATTGCAAGATAAACCGTTGTACCGTCAGTGTAAAAAGCAGGCTTTTGAAATTCTGTAACGCCCTCACCGCTTGCAGATTCTATACAAGACTGCGCTCTATTGTCATATTTATACAATAACGTTGGATTATCCGGTGTTGTCGAAATATCATACAACAACCAACCTCCTATCTGTTGAGTGACGCATAAATACTTATCATTATACGTTGCCGCATTATGCGATTTGCCATAATACCTCGTACCATTTCCGTCACCCGGGTTGTAAGATTCTCGGGAATATGTAATTGTGTTTTTTAAAGTAAAATCATTCAAATTTATTATATCAAGATAGCCGCCAATATCTGTATCACTGTCAAACGACGTGAATGTCCCTCCTTTTTGGTCACGATATGGCACATAGAGATATCCATTGCCGGCTGCCATACCTCTGGTGTAAACTTTGGCGTGTCCACCAACAGTTTTCACTAAAGTTGGTGCAGACTCATCACTAATATCAACTTTTGACACTGCTTGCTTAGCGTTACTGCAATGATACAAATATTTATCATCAACATACAACGCTCTTGTGCTGCCGGCGGTATTCATTGATAAAGGCTGAGTCAATGTTTTTAATAAGTCTTGAAACTCAGCATCTAAATTTCTTACTACATTAACAATACATTGGTCAAAAAGACCTGATGATGTCTTAGCTGTAATTATTGCTGAACCGATTGATTTTCCTGTTATCTGACCACTGTTATCTACAGAAACTATGTCGGAATCAGAGCTTGTAAAGAAAATGTTTTGCTGTTCACAGCCCAAAGGAGACAAGGTGTATGACAATTTACAGCTATCACCCACCTTTAGATCAGTTACTGAATTTGTGTTAAGGTCAAGAGAGGTAGCCTTTATTTTTACCTTAACATTACAACATGCAGTCTTACCATTATAAAGTTTAATTGTAACCGTTGCTTTTCCCTTACTTTTTGCAGATATAATAGCCTTGTTTCCACTACCCTTGGTAACTTCCGCAACGTTTAAATTTGAGCTGCTCCAATTGAGATTTGAAGCGTTTGCATAACTCCCACTATTGGTATATTCAGAAATTGTATAACTTTCACCACTGTATAATGTAAGGTTTGATGGATTAACATTAACACTGGTCGGAGCAGATTTTACTGTCACATTACAAGCAGCTGTCCTTCCGTTATAAAGTGTAATTGTGATTTTTGCCGTTCCTGTACTTTTTGCAGTTAAATTAGCCTTATTTCCAATGCCCTTTGCAACAGAAACGATATTTGAATCCGAACTGCTCCACTTTAGGAAAGAAGCATTTGCGTAGCTACCGCTGTTTGTAGTTTCAGATACAGTACAGGTTTCCCCCATACCAAGAGTAAAACTTGTAGGATTAATTTTTACACTTGAAGGTGCAGATTTGACTGTAACCTTACAGGTCGCTGTTTTTCCGTTGTAAAGAGTGATTTTTATTGTAGAAGTTCCTGATTTTTTGGCTGTCAGAGTAGCCTTGTTAGCACTGCCTTTGGTAAAAGTTACAACATTTGAATTTGAATTACTCCACTCAAGATTTGAAGAATTCGCGTAACTCCCACTGTTGGTGCTTTCGCTGATTGTGTATTTTTCTCCTACACCCAAAATCAGATTTGACGGGTTAATGGTTACACTTGTAGGAGCAGGCTTTACCGTTATCTTACAGCTTGCTGTCTTTCCGTTGTAGAGTGTGATTTTAACTGTAGTTGTACCTGTTCCTTTTGCAGTAATGGTTGCTTTGTTGCTGACACCTTTTTTTACAGTAGCAACATTTGGATTTGAACTGCTCCATTTTAAGTTATCTGCGTTTGCATAGCTACCATTGTTAGTACACTCACTAATCTGGAAATTCTCACCAACTCCCAAGGTTGCGCTGCTAGTATTCAAATTCACACTGTTTGGTGCGAACTTTACCGTTACTTTGCAGCTTGCAGTTTTGCCATTTTTTGTGGTTGCCTTTATTGTTGTTACTCCGGTGCTTTTTGCAGTTACCATGCCACTTTTAACCATTGCCACACTTGTATTTGAACTGGACCACGTTACACTTGAGTTCTCATTTGAGGGAGTAGTCGTGCTTGTAAGCTTGTAGTTTTCTCCTATTCCAAGTATGATTGAGGTTTTATCCAAAGATACTCCTGCAACAACAGTGCGAGTTGTAGCTGCGCTGTAATTTAGAGATGTTATTTCTATTGTCAAAACTACGCATATTATTACTGTAAACAATGTTAGAAGCATAGTAGTTAATTGTATATACTGTTTATTTGTCTTTAATTTCTTAATTTCCGTTTTCATAAAATACCCTCAAAATAAAAAATAGTATAATATTATTGAAATTTACATTACGTAGTATTATTTAATATTATATAACATTATAAATTTATCCACAATACGCAAATGTGATAAAAAATAAAATTTAATACGTTTATAAGTTAATATGTTCTGTAAAGATTTCCGTAAGATGACGGGATTTCTCCTACTATTACGGACTGTGCAATTTCAAAATCTGTTGTAAAGGTAATATTTCCCGAATAGTCAAGCGAGGTTGTCATAATTTTTGAAGTCAACATAAGTCTGATATGGTGCACTGTCTGGTTTATTCCCGCTTGTTCAAATGTGCTTACAATTTCAGAAGAAAAACTGCCGGTTAAGTTAAAACTCAAGGTAATTGACGGACCCCAGTTTGAAAGCACAGTAACATTTGTAAAAGCGCCTATAGGAATATCAATTTCATTGTCATAAACCTTAGCAATTTCTTCCTGAACCGATTTTGTAATTTCAGACTTTATTTTGTTAATTTTGATTGAATCGGTTTCAATTGACTGGACCTTACCATCTTCCGAATATTTTATTTTAGCTATATCATCATAGTTATAGCCAAGTTTTTCAAGCGTTGAATTTGCCGCGTCACAGACGGAATTTACAGACAGAATTTCTGCCTGTATTCTGATATATTCAGGTCTGAAATCAGAAAGATGTATTTCACAGAATACAACGAGAGATAAAATAATTAAAAAAATCGACAGCAAAATTCGCCTTAAAATTTTGAATTTTCTTTTACGATGTCTGTTGTAGAGCAAAAAAACACCCCTCGTACATTTTATACAAGAGGTGTAAATTTGTGAATTAATTATTCAATGTCTTCGTCATCACAGCAGCCACAGGTGCATCCTTCTTCTGAACAACAGCCGTCCTCGTCGAATAAGTCTGAAAAATCAAACTCGAGAAGTTCGCCGCAATTCGGGCATTCAATTTCGCCCTCAAGAAGAACATCTTCGGAAACATTGAGTTTCTGTCCGCAAGCACCGCAGGTTACTTCATAAAAAGGATTGTCTTCATCCTCAAAATCGCAACAGTCGCAGTCATCATCTTCTTCATCGTCGTAAATGTCGGATTCAACATCTGCGAGATCCTGGTCGATTTCGTCAACCTGTGCGCTTAAATCATCGTAAAGGTCCTCCATATCGCTTACAGAATAAGCCATATCGTCAAGAAGCTCAACAATTGCGTTAATTACCTTTACCTCGGGCTTTGACTCGTCAAGGTTAAGACCTTCGGCAAGTCCTTTGATGTAAGAAATTTTTTCAGTTAAATTCATAATAAACTCCTGCAGAGATTAAGCTCTGCCCATATATTCGCCTGTTCTTGTGTCAATCTGAATAACCTCGCCCTCGTCAATAAAGAGAGGAACTTTGATTTCAGCACCAGTTTCAAGAGTAGCAGGCTTTGTAGCGTTTGTAGCAGTGTCACCTTTAAAGCCGGGGTCAGTCTTTGTAACCTGAAGCTCAACAAAGTTAGGCGGTTCTACACCGAAAACACTTCCTTTGTAAGAAAGAACCTTGCAAACCATATTCTCTTTAACGAACTTGAAGTTGTCGCCGAGAACGCTTTTGTTAATCGGGATCTGCTCCCAAGTTTCGGTATCCATAAAGTAGTAAAGGTCACCGTCGGAGTAGCTGTATTCCATATCCTTTCTGTCAATAAATGCAGTCGGATATTTATCGTTGGGGTTGAAAGTTTTTTCTACAACCGCACCTGTAATAACATTTCTGATTTTTGTTCTAACGAACGCAGCACCTTTACCTGGCTTTACATGCTGGAACTCAATAATTGAAACAACCTGTCCGTCCATTTCAAATGTAACGCCGTTTCTGAAATCACCTGCTGATATCATTAGTAATACCTCCTAAAATTATGATTATACGCCAAAAAGCATTGCCGTAATATAACAATTAACATTATACATAAAAAGCTGAAAAAATGCAAGTGTTTTATAGAATTATAAGCTCTTTTGGTAAAGAAACAAAATTTTTACAGCTATTTTCGGTCACACAAACCATATCTTCAATTCTTACTCCAAACTTTTCGGGCAAATAAATACCGGGTTCATCAGTAATAATCATACCGCTTTTAAGTTTTATATTGTTTTTTGGAGAAACATTAGGAGCTTCGTGTATGTCAAGGCCCACTCCGTGACCCGTTGAATGGCCGAAATATTTGCCGTAACCTGCATTTTCTATAATATCTCTTGCGGTTTTATCAACTTCACCGCATAAAACACCGTTTTTGATTTTTTCAAGAGCCGCAAGTTGGGCTTTTAGTACAATGCCGTAAATTTCCTGCATTTCATCTGTTGCAAATCCGACAGCGACTGTTCTCGTTGTGTCGCTGTGATAACCCTCATATGCTGCTCCGATGTCAAATGTAAAGAAATCTCCTGATTTTACAATATCATCAGAAGGAACACCGTGTGGAAGTGAAGTTTTTTTGCCTGTTATTGTGATAAGATCAAATGAGATGTCCTCCGCCCCATTCATCTTCATTAAAAATTCAAGTCGAGCTGCAATTTCTTTTTCACTAACACCGACTGTAAGATAATTTAAAACTTCATAGTAAGATTTTTCAGTGATTTTCTGCGCCTTTTGTATTTTCTTTATCTCAGTTTCGTCTTTGATTATGCGAAGATTTGAAACAGCATTATCAAGAACAGATGAATTGTCACACTCAATTTTATTCTCATTAAATAATGATTTAAAAGAATTAAAACGTGCTACTGTGATATCGGACACTTCAAAATATAGCTTGTCAATACTGTTTTCTTTAAGAACTTTCAACAAATCTGCACCAAGACGGCTAAAACATATTACTTCGCAGCAGCTTGATTTTTTTCTTGCTGCTTCAATGTATCTGAAATCAACAAAAAGAAACACTTTTTCTGTTGTTACAAGCATAACACCTTCACTGTTAAAAAAGCCGCAAAGATATCCTATATTCTTTTGATTAGTAATAAACAAAGCTTCATCACTGCTTTGTAATACTGATTTTAACGCAGTAATTCTTTTATAGAATAATTCATCATTCATTACATCAAATCCTTAAGTGCATGTATTGCAAGAAAATAACTGTTTTTTCCGAATCCGGCAATTTGTCCTGCACACACAGGAGCAATTACAGACTTATGTCTGAATTCTTCTCTTGCATGAATATTAGACATATGCACCTCTACGAACGGAATTTTTATACTTGCTATTGCGTCACGCAGTGCATAGCTGTAGTGAGTAAGTGCACCTGCGTTGATCACCACACCGTTATAGCATTCCCTTGCTAAATGAATTTTATCAATTAAATCGCCCTCATGGTTTGACTGGAAAACATCAGCGCTAAAACCATTCTTTTCGGCATATTCTTTAATCTGAATTTCAATACTTTCTGAGCTTTCGGTACCATAAATTCCCTTTTCACGAACTCCGACCATATTAAGATTGGGACCTAATAAAACAAGAATTTTTTTCATAGTTTCACCTTATTTAATAAAAAATGACAAAAAGCGGACAGAATGCTCTGTCCGCTTTGTTTGGTTACCTGTATTTGCGTTTGCGAGCTGCTTCGGATTTCTTCTTACGCTTTACAGAGGGCTTTTCATAAGCTTCTCTCTTGCGAACCTCAGCAATAACGCCAGCTCTGGCACACTGCTTTTTGAATCTTCTTAATGCACTTTCGAGTGATTCATTTTCCTTGAGTCTAATCTCTGCCATCTATCTTCCCTCCCATCTGCCATACAGCATGGGTACTTTGCATATAATTGCAAAACTAATTATACATTATGTAACTAATAATGTCAATAGAAATGTAGAATTTTAGGAAAAATTAAATTAATAAGAACTTTTATAGCTTAACAACAAGGTTTACAAGCTTTTTAGGAACTACAATCTCCTTGATTATATTCATTCCGTCAATAGCTTTTTTGACATTTTCATCAGACTTTGCAAGATTAAGAACCTCATCTTTTTGTGCATCTACGGGAATATTAAGCTTTGCCTTAATTTTTCCATTGACCTGAACAACAATTTCAACACTTTCATCAACGCACTTGGATTCATCGTATTTAGGCCAACTTGCCTCTGCAATAATACCGTCACCAAGCTTGCATATTTCATAGACCTCCTCGGTTACGTGAGGAGCAAAAGGATTGAGGAGAATAGAAAAAACTCTAAGTTCTTCTCTGTTAATTGATTTTACGTTTGAAATATCGTTAATCAAAGCCATAAGTGTTGCAATAGCTGTATTAAATTTAATATTTTCTATATCATCACCGACTTTTTTGATTGCCTTGTGGAAAGCGCCCTCAAGTTCAGGACGAATTGTATCGCCGTCAATAAGCATTGTCTGCAAGTTCCAGTAACGCTCAACAAATCTGCGACATCCACGAATGCTCGACGGACTCCAAGGAGCTGCTTTTTCAAAGTCACCTATGAACATTTCATAAAGGCGCATTGTGTCAGCGCCGTATTCTTCAACAATCTCATCGGGATTTACTACATTTCCTCTTGACTTACTCATTTTCTCGCCGTTCTCACCGAGAATCATACCGTGTGAAGTACGCTTTGCATATGGCTCTGGAGTAGGAACAATTCCGAGGTCATAGAGGAATTTATGCCAGAAACGGCTGTAGAGCAGATGAAGTGTTGTGTGTTCCATACCACCGTTATACCAGTCAACCGGTGCCCAGTAATCTAGAGCTTCTTTTGAAGCGATAGCCTTGTCGTTGTGGGGATCCATATAACGCAGATAATACCATGAAGAACCTGCCCACTGAGGCATAGTATCTGTTTCACGGTAAGCCTTACCTCCGCAATGGGGACAGGTTGTTTCAATCCAATCTGTCATTTTTGCAAGAGGAGATTCGCCGTTATCTGTCGGTTCATATGATTCTACCATAGGAAGCTTAAGAGGAAGTTCGCTTTCATCAATCGGTACATAGCCACACTTGTCACAATGAACAATCGGAATAGGTTCGCCCCAGTAACGCTGACGTGAGAACACCCAGTCACGAAGCTTGTAGTTTACCTTTGAATGACCTTTGCCCTCTTTGGTAAGCCAATCAATTATCTTCTTCTTGGCTTCGTCAACGCTAAGTCCGTCAAGCATACCTGAGTTTGTTAAAACACCTGTAGCACAGTCGGTAAATGGTTCTTCCTGAACATTTCCGCCCTTAACAACCTCAATAATCGGCAAATCAAACTTCTTTGCAAATTCCCAGTCACGTGTATCGTGAGCAGGAACAGCCATAATTGCGCCTGTTCCGTAAGAAACAAGAACATAGTCGGAAATAAAAATAGGAATTTCTTTGTTATTAACTGGGTTTATAGCCATAACACCGTCAAGTCTTACACCTGTTTTATCCTTTGCTACTTCTGTTCTTTCAAAATCAGATTTTCTTGCAGCAGCAGCCTGATATGATCTGATTTCTTCCATATTTCTAAGTTTATCAGACCATTTTTCGATAAGCGGATGTTCCGGCGAAATTACCATATATGTTGCGCCGTAAAGTGTATCAGCTCTTGTTGTATAAATAGTAAGAGTGTCGCCAGTCGTTGTTTTAAAGTCAACCTCAGCGCCTGTGCTTCTGCCAATCCAGTTAACCTGCTGCGCTTTTACTCTGTCGGGATAGTTAACAAGATCAAGGTCATTTATCAGTCTGTCGGCATATTCTGTGATTTTGAGCATCCATTGAGATTTTACTTTATGTACAACCTCGCTTCCACAGCGTTCGCAAACACCGTTTACAACTTCTTCGTTTGCCAGAACACATTTACAAGAAGTACACCAGTTTACATTCATTTCTTTTTTATATGCAAGACCTTTTTTAAAGAGCTGAATAAAAATCCACTGAGTCCATTTATAATAATCAGGATCAGTTGTGTTAATTTCTCTGCTCCAGTCAAATGAAATACCAAGCGACTGTATCTGCTTTTTAAAGCGAGCAATATTGTTTTTGGTAACAATTTCAGGATGAATATGATTTTTTATTGCGTAGTTTTCGGTAGGAAGTCCAAAAGCATCCCAACCGATAGGATAAAGTACATTATAACCCTGTAGTCTGCGTTTTCTTGCAACAGTGTCAAGTGCAGTATAGGGTCGTGGATGACCTACATGCAAACCCTGACCGGAAGGATAAGGGAACTCAATAAGCGCATAAAATTTTTCTTTATCAGAATTTTCTTCTGCGTGAAATACTCCCTTTTCTTCCCAGATTTTCTGCCATTTCTGTTCTGTGGTTTTATGATTATATTTCAATTTTAACCCTCCCGAATTAATCTGCTATACCTGTAAGCTCAACAGGCTTTCCGTCCTGCCAAAGTCTGTCAAGGTCATAAAATTCTCTTGCTTCATCTGAAAATACGTTTACTATTACATCAACATAGTCAAGTAAAATCCAGCTGTTTGAACGATAACCCTCAATATGACTTACGGAAATTCCTGCTTCGTCAAGTTTATATTCAACCTCGTCTGCGAGTGCTTTGACGTGAGTTGAACTTGTACCCGTAGCAATTACCATATAATCAGCAAGAACAGATATATCGCTTATTTCTATTACCTGTATATCTAAACCTTTTTTGCTGCTTATAGCCTTAGCAGCCATTACAGCCTGATCGTAAGAATTCATTTACTCTTTCCTTTCGTGGGATTATTTAAAACAATTTCATTGTAACAAGCAAGCTCGTCCGGATGAATGGCAAGCTCACGGGAGGATAAATCAGAAAATGTAAATTTAAACCCGTAAAGCATTGCTTCTTCAAGACTTTTCTTTGATTTTTTACGCATCGTTGCAACTCCGTTGTATGTACGTTCCTCAGATGTAAAATCTGCAATAAATATTATTTTTTCAAGAATAGACATTCCCGCTCTGCCCGTCGTGTGATAGCAAACAGCATTAAGAATATCTTCATCATCAATACCCAAGTGATTTTTTATATATACACTTCCGCTTATACCGTGCCACAGCTTAGGAGCATTTTTTTGAATATCGTCTAAGATTATACCACTGTCAATAATAATTTGCAACTGTTCTTCTTTTGGCATTTCTTTAGTAATATCATGAAGAATACCTGCAACTGCCGCCTTTTCCTCGTCACCACCGTAGCGTTTAGCAAGCTTGACTGCTTCTTTTGAAACATTAACGCAGTGGTTATATCTGCTTTCGCTCATCATAGATTTGATAATCTTTTTATATTCGGCAATACTCAATTTTAGTCACTTCCTATAGAGATTATTTTTTGTTATATATTCATAAACATTCCTGTCAATTAAAGACTCAATCAAATCGTAATTATCTATATTTTCTCTTATAAAAGTTGAAGAAACACTTAAAACAGGTTCATCAAATATGCACGCCGTTGCACCCAAAGGCTTAAGAAAATTTATATAGTGACTATTTAGGACCTCAAAATCCATACGATTTCTGGGAACAGCTGCTATAATCGCTTTATCAAAAATAACATTTGGATTTTTCCATTTTTCAAGCGTTAAAAACATATCTGCACCCGTTATAAAGTACAGAGAATCATCGGGATAGATTTCTTTAAGATTTGTCAGAGTTTCATATGTATAGCTTTTACCCTTGCGTTTAATTTCAATGTCCGAAACTAAATAATCTTCAAAATTTTGAACAGCTATACTGCACATATTAAGTCTATGAACTTCACTTACCAAATCTTTATCAGATTTATGCGGCGGAGTATAGGTTGGAATAAAAATAATCTTGTTAAGATTAAGTTTTTCTTTGCAATAATTTGCAAGCAAAATATGTCCGTTGTGAATGGGATTAAAAGTTCCGCCTATAATACCAATTTTGTTCATTTCTTTTTCGCTTTCGGCAACTCAATAACAGGCTCATCGGGATTTTTACGATAAAGCACGAATTTTGAACCGATTACCTGAACAACATCAGCACCGCATTTTTCAGCAAGAATTTCAGCAGCCTCTCTTGAAGAATACATGCTGTTTTCAAGCACCTTGCCCTTTATTATTTCACGTGCCGTCAAGGCTGTATCAGCTTGACGAATAATGTTGTCGGAAATCTCGCCTTTACCCAAAATTAAAATTGTATCAAGCCTGTTTGCAAGGCTTCTCAGATAAGCCCTCTGTTTACTTGTAAGCATATATTAAATCCTTTCAGTTGTTATCAAGATATTTCTCAAGTTCAGCTTTTAGCTTTCTTAATGCTTTTCCTCTGTGACTGATTAAATCTTTTTCATCGGGCGAAAGCTCGGCATAGCTCTTATTACCATATTTAAAAATCGGGTCATAACCAAAGCCGCCGTTACCGTGAGGTTCAAAGGAAATGCTTCCCTCACAAACACCCTCTACTTCAATTTTTTCCCCGTTTGGCAGAATACAGCAAATTGCACAGGTGAAATGAGCCGTTCTTTCCTCTTCACAAACATCTTCAAGCTCTGAAATAAGCTTGTTGTTCTTATCACAGTCAGTTGCATTTTCCCCCGCGTAACGTGCAGAAAAAATCCCCGGACGTCCGTTTAGAGCGTCAACACATAAGCCTGAATCATCTGCAACAGATGCTAAGCCTGTTTTTTTGAAAGCAGCATTAGCTTTTATAAAAGCATTTCCTGCAAAGGTAGTTCCTGTTTCCTCAACATCATCAAGTGAAACACCTGCCTCCTTTGCAGACACAGCATTAATTCCCAGTGGATTTAGAATGCGTTCAAGCTCTTTAAGTTTTTTAGGATTATTTGTTGCAATAATAAATTTCATATTTTTACTCCGTCTTTGCAAAAAGAGCTTTTGCAAAATCTTCTGAATTAAACGGCTGTAAATCGTCAATTTGTTCTCCTACGCCGATATATTTTACCGGGATTCCAAGACCGTCTTTGATTGCAAGGACAACTCCGCCCTTTGCTGTTCCGTCAAGTTTTGTGAGTACAATACCGGTAATTCCTGTTGCCTGTCTGAACTGTTCAGCCTGATTCACGGCATTCTGACCGGTTGTTGCATCGAGCACAAGGAGTTTTTCCTTTGCGGCATCGGGTAGCTCTCTGTCGATTACACGGTTAATTTTTGCAAGCTCGTCCATAAGATGCTTTTTATTGTGCAGGCGGCCTGCCGTGTCGCAGATTATAACGTCAGCATTTCTTGCTTTTGCTGCTGAAATTGCATCAAAAACAACCGCAGCAGGGTCGCTGCCTTCGTTTTGCTTTATAATTTCACAGGCACTTCGTTTAGCCCAGATGTCAAGCTGTTCAATTGCAGCGGCACGAAAAGTGTCGGCAGCAGCAAGAACAACTTTTTTGCCCTGTTTTGAAAGATTGTTAGCAAGTTTTCCTATAGTTGTAGTCTTTCCTACTCCGTTAACACCTATTACAAGAATAATTGATGGAGATGTTGAAATATCAAGTTCTTCACCGCCGCTCAGCATTTCGGAAACGGTTTCTTCAAGAAGCCGATTAATTTCATCAGGATCTTTTATTCCTTCTTTTTTAACTCTGTTTTTTAATTCATCACAGATTTTTTCAGCTGTATGAACACCAACGTCACCCATAACGAGAAGCTCTTCAAGTTCTTCAAAAAGCTCATCGTCAATCTTTGTAAAAGATTTAAGCATTGAGTCGATTTGACCTGCAACAGCATTTCTGGTTTTCTTTAAGCCTTCTTTTATTTTACTGAAAAATCCCATATAATCATTCCTTTATTTTGAATCAATACCAAGTTTTTCCGCTACTTCGGTAGAACGCAGTTCAAGCAGCTTTGAAATTCCCTCATCTTGCATTGTTACACCGTAAAGCACATCAGCCTCTTCCATTGTGCCTCGTCTGTGAGTAATAAGAATAAACTGAGTATTGTCAGTAAGCCTGCGAAGATAGCTTGCGAATCTGTATACGTTTACATCATCAAGTGCCGCTTCAATCTCGTCCATAACGCAGAAAGGAGCAGGTCTTACTTTCATTATAGCAAAATACAACGCAATTGCAACAAGCGCTTTTTCACCGCCCGACAAAGCGTCAAGATGAACAACAATTTTTCCCGGAGGATGAACAAGAATATCAATTCCGCTTGTCAATATATTTTCGGGGTCTGATAGTGAAAGCGAAGCTGTTCCACCGCCGAAAAGCTCTTTAAACGTATAGGTAAAGTTCTTGTTGATTTGGTCAAAGCTTTCTACAAATACCTCTTTCATTTGTTTTGTCAAATCATTTATAAGGCGCTCAATTTCTTTCTTCGATTTTTCAACGTCATTTACCTGCTTGCTCATAAACTCATAACGTTCAGAAACTTCCTTATATTCTTCTATTGCTGAAACATTGACGTTTCCGAGTCCCTTAATTTTCTGTTTGAGTTCGTTGAGCCTTTTGTTGGCTTTTACAGAATCTTCAATCTCAATAGCATTTTCTTCAGCCTCGCGCTTCGTAAGTTCATACTCTTCCCAAAGTTTTGAAATTATATCATCATACTGCTTTTGAAGATTAATTTTTCGTTCTTCAAGACGTGCCAGTTCTCTGCCTGAGATTTCACGTTCAGCGTTTTTATCTCGCTCAAAGCTACGGATTTGGGCATTTCGCTTTTCAAATGTATCTTTTTGGTTATTAATTTCTTCAATTTTATTATACATAGCCCTCTGCTCATTTTCAAAGGCTATTATTTCGCCGTTAAGACTTTCAATTCTCTTTTGTGTTTCAGCAATAGTGTTTTTAATTGTATCAATCTGATTTAAAAGATCAGTTTTCTTTTCTTTATGGTCAGATCCTCTGTTTTGAGCAAACACTATTTCTGAATTTAATGCGTCAATATCCTTTTGAGCAGTTACAATTTCAAGACGAATATTTTGCAAGAGCGTTGTAAGCTCTTCTCTTTTTTGAGTAAGCTCCGCTCTGTTACCCGTTACGGAATTAACCTTTTCTTCTGCTTTTGCAATCTTATAATTTAGCTCAGCAAGCTGTTTTTTTGCCTGAGCACCACTTTCTTTTAACTTTGCAATTCTTGTTTCGCAATCTTTTATTTCGTTTTTAGAATTATCAATTACGATCTTAGCATTATTGAGTTCATTTTCACAAGCACGTTTTTCAGCTTGTAATCGTACCGACTCCTGCTGCTTATTTGATAAATCTGCTCTTGCACCGAGTAATTCGGCTTCAATTGATGAATATTCTCTGTTTACTTGTTCACACAGGTTTTGAACAGATTTTTCTTTATTCTGCAAGTCAGCAGTAAGATTTTTGAGCTGCTCAATTTCTGACGCACGGCTTAAAAGTCCTGTATTTCTGTTAAGCGAACCGCCCGTTAGTGAACCGCCTGCGTTCACCACCTGACCGTCAAGCGTTACTACTTTAAAGCGATACAAGTATTTCTTTGCGATTGCTGTTGCACTGTTCAAATCTTCGGCTATTACAATTTTTCCAAGCAAAGAACCAAGAATGTTAACATATTTTTCTTCACAAGAACAAAGCTCGCTTGCAACTCCTACAAAACCATAACAATCGTCAAGTCCGTTTTCACGAAGTTCGCGAGTTTTGATAGTATTAAGAGGTAAAAAAGTTGCTCTGCCTCCGTCAGTTGACTTTAAATAGCGAATAGCCTGCTTTGCATCCTCATCTGTGTTCACAACAATGTTCTGCATAGCCGCGCCAAGAGCTGTTTCAATAGCTACACCGTACTTTGACGGAACTGAAACAACTCTTGAAACAGGTCCGCAAACGCCATGAAGTTTACCGTTTTTAGATGCATTTACTACAACCTTTACGCTCTTTGAGAATCCTTCAAGATTGCGTTCAAGATTTTCAAGAAAAGATATTTTTCTTAGATGCTCTTTTACATCAAGAGAAAGTTTTTCGCTTTCAGACTTATATTCATTTCTCTTCTTTTCTTTTGACGATAATTTAAGCTGCAAGCCGTCAATTGAATTTTTCAGTGAATTAATTTGATTGTCGGTTTCAGCTAAATCTTCGTTATAAGCTTTGAAAATTTCTTCAAGTTCTGTAATCTGCGCAGTCTTTTCAGATTTTGCAGTTTCAAGAGTATTTATTCTTGCAGAAAGCTCAGCAATTGTACTTTCGGAAGTCATATCAATTACTCTTGCATCAGCAGACTGAGATGTAAGCATTGAAAGCTCCGCTGTTACCTCCTGCAAAAGGTCGCCGCTTTTACTTGAATCAAGATTAATAATATTAAGTTTTTCGGAAACTTCGCTGTATTTTTTCTGTTTTTCAATTATTTCAGAATCAAGAACGGCAATTCTGTTTTGCTTTTCCAAAATAGCATTTTCAAGGCTGTCAGCACTTTGTTCTGCCTGTACAATCTCATTATTTATTCTGTCAATATTTTCGTTGCTGTGCAGAATATCGTTTTCGGCAACATAAATAAGTGATTTCTTTTGAGAAATTTCTGTTTCCTTTTGGGAAATTTCGTTTCTTATATTTTCAATTTCAGCAGAAAGAATACCATTTTTAGAGTATATTTCTTCGCTTTCTTGCTGAATATTTATTAGCGCCTGTTCTGCTTCGTTATATTGAGTTCTTGCAATTGAGATTTTTTCTTCCTGCTCTTTAATGCTAATCTGTGATTTGTCCAATGTCAGAAGCCAAAGTGCGATTTCAAGTCCTCTTTTTTCTTCCGAATAGTTTAAAAACTGTTGCGCTTTTTCAGACTGCTTTCTAAGAGGCTCAACACGTTCTTCAAGCTCCGTTACAATATCACGAAGCCTTAAAAGGTTGTCCTCAGTATTTTTCAACTTTCGTTCAGCCTCAATTTTTCTGTATCTGTAACGAGAAATGCCTGCTGCTTCTTCAAAGATTTCACGTCGTTCTTCACTTTTGGAAGAAACAATGCTGTCAATTTTACCCTGACCTATCATAGAATAACCGTCTCTGCCAAGACCGGTATCCATAAACAGTTCGTTAATATCTTTTAATCTTACAGACGCTTTATTGATGAGATATTCACTTTCACCGCTTCTGTAGTAACGTCTTGTAACTGCAATATCATCGCCGTTGAAGTCAAGGAATCTGTCGGTATTATCTATATTAAGAGTAACCTCGGCATAGCCCTGTCTTTTGCGTTTATCTGTGCCATTGAAAACAACGTCCTCCATCTTTGAACAGCGCAGGCTTTTTGGCGACTGCTCGCCGAGAACCCAACGTATAGCGTCGCTTATGTTACTTTTCCCCGAACCGTTCGGACCTACAACCGAAGTAATTCCCTGTTCAAAGGATAATTTAGTTTTGTCAGGAAACGTTTTGAATCCCTGTACTTCCAATGATTTTAAACGCATTAAAATACCCCTATTTTATGTATAAATCATATTTTCCAAGTGTGTTGTCAAATTTTATATCAAAGTTAAATCCCATTTCAGAAAATCGAATTGCGTTGCTTTTCTTTTGACCCAAAAACTTTGAAAGTGATTTTTGATTTATATAAACCGTAAGATTTTTTGTTTTATCAAGTTCAATTGTCTTTTCTAAAAATGAATTATATAAAATTTTATTTTCGCAAAGCTCTTTAAAAGCGGGATGATAATTATTGCCTAAGCTGTTTTTAATAAGACTGTCTGAATAATGTAATCCAAGGCGAATAATATTTATATCAGCATTTTCAAACATAAGAATAAGCCTTGAGCATAATTCTATCGACTGTTCAAGAGTATATGGCATAAACTCACCCGAAAGATATAATTTTGCAAGTTCTGTATCTTTCATAATAACAGTCGGATAAATTCGTACCGTATCGGGACTAAGCTCAATAAATTTTTGCGCTGTATAAATATCCTTATCATCTGTTGATAGGTAAAGACCCGTCATCATCTGAAGTCCGAGTGAAAAATTATATTCCTTAATAAGCTTTGATGCATTTACGACATCAGCACTGTGGTGTCCCCTGCTATTAGCCCTAAGAACTGTATCATCCATTGATTGTGCTCCAAGCTCAATAGAAGTTACATTGTACTTTTTAAGAATTTCAAGCACTTCTTCATCAATATAATCCGGACGTGTAGAAATCCTTATTCCTGAAAATATTTCCGTATATGGTTTTGCGACTTCAAGTAAAATCAACATATACTCTCTGTCAATTGCAGTGAAGCTACCACCGAAAAAAGCAATTTCAGCATTTTTTGTGCTATCACCTAAATCATTGACCGCTTTTTCAAGTGTATTTTTTACATCATCTGCTTTCGGCTGGTAAGATTGTCCCGTAATACTTTTCTGATTACAAAAACTGCACTGGTGCGGACAGCCGTTGTGCGGAATGAAAATCGAAATATTACTGTGATTAATACCCCATCAACTCCAAAGCCTCACGAGCTGCTTGCTGTTCAGCTTCTTTTTTGCTTCTGCCGCCGCCCTTGCCGATAACATTGCTGTTAAGATGAACTTCAACAACAAAGTGCTTGTTATGGTCAGGACCGCTTTCTTTTACAAGAACATACTCAAGCTTTTCGCCCGGATTTTTCTGAATGATTTCCTGCAATGTAGTTTTATAATCATTAATCTTTTTCTTCTTTGAATTCTTAATTGCAGGTATTACGAAATTTAAAATGTGCTTTGATGCAGGGGCAAATCCCCCGTCAATGTAAATAGCTGCAATTAAAGCCTCAAATGCATCAGAAAGAATTGAAGGACGATCCGCTCCTCCGTTATTTCTTTCTCCCTTGCTTAAAATCAGATACTTTCCGAGGTCGATTTTTTTTGCAAACTCGTAAAGCGATTTTTCACAAACTAAAGATGCACGCAATTTTGTAAGCTCTCCCTCGGGAAGCTCGGGACAATTTTTATATATATAGTCAGACACAACTATTGAAAGAACCGAGTCACCGAGAAATTCAAGTCTTTCGTTGTATTTTATATGCTGTGACTTGTGCTCGTTAGCGTAAGATGAGTGAGTCAAAGCTTCGTTGAGCAAAGCAGGATTTTTGAATTGATATCCGATTATATTCTGTAAATCAATCATTTTTTACTCCTGAAATTTAAAGTGCAGATGAAATTTCTTCAATCGCTTTTGCGTTGACATAATCAACCGAAAGCTTTATTGCGTTCTTGATTGTAACAGCCTTAGAATCACCGTGAGCCTTGAAAACAGGCTTTGATGTTCCTAAAATAGGCGCTCCGCCGTAAGCATTATAATCAAAATGGTTTTTCATAACTTTTAAGTCTTTCATAACAAGTGCTGCTGCTAATTTGCCCTTTGTGCTATCGGCAAATAAATGCTTAATCTGTTTCATAAGCGTTATTGCAACACCTTCATATGTTTTGAGGATCAGATTACCCGTAAAACCATCGCATACTACTACATCGCATACTCCTTTTGGAATATCACGACCCTCAACATTACCGATAAAATTCAAACTGCTGTTATTTAAAAGCTCATAGGTGTTTCTATAAAGTTCGTTGCCCTTATGTTCCTCTGTTCCAACATTTGCAAGTCCGACTCTGGGGTTGTTAATACCCATAACCCTCTCCATATAAATCGAACCCATAAGCGCAAACTGATAGAGCATTTCAGGGCGGCAATCAATATTTGCTCCTCCGTCCATAAGCATAAAAAAGCCTTTTTCATCAGGCAGTACAGGGGCAAACGCAGGGCGCTTAATGCCTTTAATTCTTCTTATTGAAAGTGTAGCGCCCATACAAAGTGCACCGCTGTTACCGGCGCTTATAAAAGCCTGTCCTTTATCTTCATTCAAAAGTCTTAATCCAACAGCCATTGAGCTGTCCTTTTTGAACTTTAAAACTGAATCAGCACTGTCCTCCATTGTAATAACTTCTTCGCAGTTTACAATTTCTATTCCCTCTAAAGAAATATTATTTTCCTTTGCTATACTACGGATTGTATCCTCCTTACCTGTCAGGATAACATTTATTCCGAATTCAGCAACAGAATCAGCGCAGCCTTTTATTATTTCAAGCGGAGCGTTATCTCCGCCGAAAGCATCAACTATAATCTTCATATTATTCCTCAATGTTTTCCTTTATATATTTATCAATTGCGTCAAGCGCACGCTTTGAATATACTGCGCCACGCTCTTTTTTATCTCTGGGTCTGTTCTCAAGTTCAGGAAGCACACCAAAATTAGCACCCATCGGCTGAAATTTCGTAACAGTCGGATCAGAAATATATGCGGTCAGCGAACCAATCATAGTTTCACGGGGCAATACAACAGCAGGCTTATCAAAAAGTCGTCTGCAAGCATTAATGCCTGCAATAATACCCGAAGCGGCTGATTCCATATATCCCTCAACACCAGTTATCTGACCGGCAAAAAACAGCTTGTTATTTTCTTTAACAGAATAATCTGAATTAAGCACTTTAGGTGAGCAAATAAATGTATTGCGGTGCATTACGCCGTAGCGGATAAAATCCGCATTATGGAGTGCAGGTATCAAAGAAAATACTCTTTTCTGTTCAGAAAACTTCAGGTTCGTCTGAAAACCGACAAGGTTATACATTGTACACTCTGAGTTTTCTTTACGTAACTGTAACACCGCCCATGGTCTGTGACCTGTTCTCGGATTTATAAGTCCGACAGGCTTCATAGGACCAAAACGCAGAGTGCCCTCACCGCGCTGTGCCATAATCTCAACAGGCATACAGCCTTCATACACCTTTGGATTGTTTACGTCAAAATCGTGAAGCGGAGCACGCTCAGCACTTACAAGCTCATTGTAAAAGGTTTCATACTCCTCTTTATTCATCGGACAATTTATATAATCGTCACCTTCTCCGCGTTCATACCTTGATGCGCAAAAAGCATAATTCATATCAACACTTTCCGCGGTAACAATTGGAGCGGCAGCGTCAAAAAATGAAAGCGAATCGCCAAACATTTTACTTATTGCCGATGAAAGAGAATCTGATGTAAGCGGTCCTGTTGCAACAACTGTAATAGCATCGTAGGGAATTTTGCTGATTTCCTCATTGATAACTTCAATATAAGGATTACTCTTTATTCCTTCTGTAACAAGCCTTGAAAAAATATCCCTGTCAACAGCAAGCGCACCGCCTGCGGGAACTTTACACTTATCAGCACATTTCATAAGAAACGAGTCTAGTCTGCGCATTTCTTCTTTTAAAAGTCCTGCGGCACTTTCAACTCTCATAGCCTTTAACGAGTTTGAACAGACGAGTTCTCCGAACAAATCTGTATGATGTGCAGGTGTTTTCTTTGCAGGTTTCATTTCATAAAGGCGCACCCTAACGCCTCGTTTAGCAATCTGCATTGCTGCTTCACAGCCTGCAAGTCCTGCTCCTATAACATTAATATACATTACTTATCTTCCGTTGTCATAGTTTTTGTAAATCCGCACCCCTCTTTTGCACAGAAAAGCACGGGCTTTTTACCCTTTTTCTTAAAGAGTATTTCACCGCATTGCGGACATTTTTCGTTAACAGGCTCGTTCCAGCTTACAAAATCACACTCCGGATAATTGGAGCAACCATAGAAAATACGCTTTGTTTTTGTATGCTTTACGATTACGTCACCACCGCACTTGGGGCAGATTACACCTGTCTTTTCAACGTATTTCTTGATATTTTTACACTCAGGATAACCGGGGCAAGCAATAAACTTGCCGTATCTGCCAACCTTTACGACCATTTTTTTGCCGCATTTTTCACAGACAATATCGGTTTCATCCTCTTTGAGCTGTATTTTTACGCCCTCCATCTCCGTCTTTGCCTTTTTAAGCGTTTCATTAAAATCGCCGTAGAAATCATCAAGCAATTGTACCCATTTCTCGTTGCCGTTTTCAACTTTGTCAAGATCTTCTTCCATTCCTGCTGTAAACTTAACATTTACAATATTCGGAAATCTCTCTTTCATAAGCTTAGTAACTGCTTCACCAAGCTCGGTAGGAATAAGGCTTTTTGCTTCACGCTTAACGTATTCCCTGCCTGTTATTGTTGTTATTGTTGCGGCATATGTTGACGGTCTGCCGATTCCGTATTCCTCAAGCGCCTTAATAAGCGACGCTTCTGTGTAACGTGCAGGCGGTTGTGTAAAATGTTGATTCTTTTTAAGTTCTTTACACTTTGCAGACATATTTTTTTCAAGATGAGGAAGCTGTGAGGACTTCTCCTCATCTTCATCTTTGCCCTCCACATACAAAGTTGTAAATCCGGGGAAATCCACATAATACCCCGACGCCTTAAATGTATAGCCGTTTGCCTCAATGTCAGCCTGCGTAGTTTTTTGAATACAGTCAGCCATTTGCGAAGCAGTAAATCTGTTCCAGATAAGTTTGTAGAGTTTATACTGGTCAGAGGTTAAGCTATCTTTTATTTTATCAGGTGCAAGATTCGGCATTGACGGTCTGATTGCTTCGTGTCCATCCTGAGCATTGTTTCTTGACTTAAAAAATCTCGGCTTGGGAGGTAAATATTCCTCACCATATTCAGAAGCAATATAATTTGTAACTTCTTCAATTGCAATATTTGAAATTCTCAAAGAGTCTGTTCTCATATAGGTTATAAGACCTGTAGCACCCATTCCCTGAATTTCAACGCCTTCATACAATTCCTGTGCAACCTTCATCGTACGTCTTGACTGAAATCCAAGCTTTCTTGAAGCTTCCTGCTGCAGTGTTGAAGTGATAAACGGCGGTGCTGGAGATTTTTTGCGCGTTCCGTGTCTTACTTTTGTAATCATATACTCGGCATCCTGCAAATCAGCCTCAATTTTATCAGCCTGCTCTTGATTCTGAATTTTAATTTTTCCGTTGACATCTGAATAAAGGCTTGCAGAAAACGACTTTCTGCTTCCCTTTGGAATGAATTTTGCATCAATAGTCCAGTATTCTTCAGGTTTGAATTTTCTGATTTCTTCTTCCCTGTCAACGATTATTCTGACTGCAACAGACTGCACTCGTCCTGCGGAAAGTCCTCTGCGGATTTTCTGCGATATAAACGGACTTAATTTGTATCCGACAAGCCTGTCAAGAATTCTGCGCGCCTGCTGTGCATTAACAAGATCAATATTGATTGAACGGGGATTATCCATTCCGCTCTTAACACCGGACTTTGTAATTTCATTAAATTCTACACGTTTGCAGTAATCGTCAGGCAATCCAAGAATGTATGCAAGATGCCACGAAATTGCTTCTCCCTCACGGTCAGGGTCGGTTGCAAGATAAATATTATCGCTTTTACTTGCCATACTTTTCAGCTCTTTTACAAGCTTTTCTTTGCCTTTTATTATTTCATATTTCGGTGCAAAGTGATTTTTAATATCTACGCTCAATCTTGCCTTAGGCAAATCACGCACGTGTCCCATTGAAGCAATTACTTCATAATTACTTCCAAGGTATTTTTTTATAGTTTTAGCTTTTGCGGGTGATTCCACAATTACCAAATCTGACATTTTGACCTCCGATTATTTAAGTATATATCTTCGTCCCTGCAATGCTGTTACAAGATTTTTCATCTCAAGTTCTGTTATTGATGACAACACTTTAAAAACAGGGATTGCTAAATCGCTTGATATTTTATCTATATGAACAGGCTCGTTAGATATGTATTCATATATCCTTTGAGCTGTAGGATTCAAATTTATATTTTCTTTGTGTTTTATTTCTTTGTCTGAATTATCAGTAATATTTTCTATCTTATTCTCAGGTTTATTAATATTTATAAATTTCTTAGGTTTATTCTTATATGGACTTTTTCCTTTGACAGGAATTGCTTCAATATCGTTTAGTGAGATATTGTTAAAATCGACTTCCCCGTCTGTTGCATATAAATTATCAAATGCATTTAGAATATCCATAAAATCGGTAACAGGTATTGCAGACCCCTCTTTAATTCTTCCATTTGAACCTTCGTTTTTGAGACTGTTGTTACCGAGCAGTGCAAAAACTTCTTTTCCCTGCTCAAGAGCAAGATTCGCAGTAATAAGTGAACCGCTTTTTGCTCCAGCTTCAATTACAAGAACTCCGTTTGAAAGTGCAGATATTATTCTGTTGCGGGCAGGAAAATAGTAATTTCTCGGAGTTTCGTCAGGCGGGTATTCCGAAATAACCGCTCCGCGATTTGTAATTGCTTGCCGCATCTGTTTATTTTCGTTCAGATAGTTACAATTAATTCCGCATCCCCTTACGCAAATTGTAACTCCGTTAGCGGCAAGCGAACCTCTATGTGAAGCACAATCTACACCTAACGCACCTCCGCTTACAACGGTAACACCATATTTTGAAAGTGCATATGCAATTTTATAAGAATTTTTAAGACCATACTCCGTTGCTCTTCTTGTACCTACAATACCAATTGAAAGACGGTTATCAATATCCGGCAAAGTCCCACTGATATATATCACAGACGGAGGAGCGTCGATATTATAAAGACACAATGGATAATTTTCATCGTCTATTGCGAGTACAGAATAATTCAGTTCATTACATTACATCTGTCAATAATCTTCTGTGCATCATCAAGCGTATTTTTAGAAAGCTTTTCAATTTCACCGTTAGATAACAGACCGCAAAAAAGCCACTCTTTCTTACCGCCATGATAAAAAAGAGAAATATCAGAATACAGTTTTGAAATTTTCTTAACCTTTGGATTGTTATAGCCAATGGCAAAAGTTAACCAAATCCAGAATTTTGCGTTTGATGAAATCATTTTATCATTTCCCAGATAATTATTGATGCAGCAATAGACGCATTAAGCGACTCTGCCTTTCCATTCATCGGAATTGTAATCTTATTTTTGCAGGCGTCAATTGTTTCCTTTTTTAAACCGTTACCCTCATTGCCAATTACAGTAATACACGGTGATTTAAAACAAACATCAGTTATAGGCTTTGCACTGCTGTCAACAACGGATGCAAAAGACTCAAGACGAGTATTATCATTTAAAAAAGAAGCAATACTGTTGCAAATTAAAAACGGAATTCTAAAAACTGCACCCATACTGCCACGAACAACTTTAGGACTGTAAATATCACAGCAATCCTCAGACATAACTACGCCATCGATTCCAAATGCCTCGGCAGAACGCAAGATAGCACCCAAATTGTTTGGATCCTGAACATTATCAAGTGCAAGTAATTTTCCGTTACTCTTAATTGTACCAAACTGACTAATTTTGTCAAGTGCTTTTATAACGCAAAGAAATCCCTGCGGAGATTCGGTATCACTTATTAATGAAAAAATCTGTTCCGTCACTATAAAGGATTTTTTTGAATACTTATACAATTCATTAAATTTTTCGGGATTTTTTTCAATTGCTTTTTCGGTTGCAAAAAGTATTTCGATCTCTGCATTACTTAGCATAGCGTCATAACATACTCTTAATCCCTCGGCAATGAAAAGCCTGGATTGTTTTCTGTAACGTGCGCTCTTTTTAATTTTTACGGTATTTTTTATATTATTATTATCCTTGCTTGTAAGAGTAAGCATATCTTTCTCCTAAAACAGCAAATGCGTTTGGGAAAACCCAAACGCAATTACAAATCAATTTAATTAAGCGTTTTTAGCCTGTTCAACAAGTGATGTAAAAGCAACAGGGTCTGAAATTGCAATTTCAGAAAGCATCTTACGGTTTAATGTAATGCCTGCTTTTTTAAGACCGTTCATAAATGTTGAATAGTTCACGCCGTTAGCCTTGCAAGCTGCAGAAATACGAGTAATCCAAAGACGGCGGAAATCTCTCTTCCTCTGCTTACGACCGATGTAAGCGTAGTTACCGGACTTCATAACAGCCTGTTTAGCCATTTTAAAGTGTCTTGATTTGGAACCCCAGTAGCCCTTGGCAAGTTTTAATGTCTTTTTCCTTCTTTTGCGAGTCATCATCGCACCTTTTACACGTGCCATTATATGTTACCTCCGATTAGTTGATTTGGTTAGTATAAGCGTCAATTATTTATAAGGAATAAGGCGCTTGATCTGAGCAGTATTTGTCTTATCAGCTACTGCTGTCTGACGTAAACCTCTTTTACGCTTTGTTGTTTTCTTGTTCAAGATGTGGCTCTTGTTAGCGTGAGCACGGATAACTTTACCGTTTTTAGAAAGTTTAAAACGTTTTTTGGCACCGCTGTGAGTTTTAATTTTAGGCATATTAAGTATCCTCCCTGTTTAATTACTTGTTGGTCTTTGGCGCAAGAAACATAAGCATATTGCGGCCTTCAAGTTTTGCAGGCTTTTCAATAACAGCTGTTTCACTGCAAGCGTCGGCAAAGCGCTTCATTGTTTCAAGACCTATTTCGGGATGTCCCATTTCACGTCCTCTGAAACGGATTGAAACCTTAACTTTATCGCCGTGCTTAATGAATTTAAGAGCATTGTTAAGCTTTGTGTTAAAATCGTGAGTATCAATGTTGAGTGAAAGTCTTACTTCCTTTATATCGACAACTCTCTGATTTTTTCTTGCTTCCTTTTCTCTTTTTGCCTGTTCAAAACGGTATTTTCCGTAATCCATAATCTTACATACGGGCGGATTGCTCTGCGGAGCAATTTTTACCAAGTCAAGGTTTTTCTGCTCTGCAAGATTGAGCGCATCCTTTGCGGACATAATACCAAGCTGCTGACCGTCAGAACCAATTATTCTGAGCTCTTTGTCACGGATTTCTTCATTAATCTGAATATTATCTTTCTTGCCGATGGTTAAGCACCTCCAAAGTACCACTAAAATAATAAATGCGGACAGAAATACATCCGTCCGCATAACAATACATAACAAAATATTAGGTATTGACCCGTGCAGACGACACCCCACAGGTGAAAGCATTTCTGCTTTGCTTTATTTTACCTATCTAGTATAATACAACTTTTGTTTCTTGTCAAGCATTATTTTCTAAATTTTTATAAATTAAATTCACAACACGATCTGTTGACTTACCGTCACGATAATCAAAGAACATATCGGCAAATGGCTTGATTTTATCAGTGCAGTAATCTTCCTTGTTTATAACGTCAATAAGCTGTTCCTGCGAATATACAATTTTACCAGGAGCAAAAAGCTTGAAGTCAAAGTAAAAATCACGCTCATTAATGTACTTTTCAAGGTCAAACACATAGAAAACCATCGGTATATCAAGCAATGACGCTTCAAAAACAAGCGATGAATAGTCGGTGATTATCACATCCGTTACAAACAGCAAATCGTTAAGCTCGGTATCCTCCGACAAATCAATGATTCTATCCTTATACTTTTTAGGAATAGGCTGTTTGTCCTTTACAAACGGATGATGCTTTATAATTACAACATAATCATCAGGAAGCTTTGAACAAACCGTATTTAAATCAAACATTTCTGTAGGATAAAAAGCAGTTTCCTTTACCATACCTCTGAATGTCGGAGCAAAAAGAATAATCTTTTTATTTTTAAAGTGAGGATGTGCAGAATAAAATTTATCCCTTGCCTGCTTTTTATACTCTTCATCAAAGAAAACGTCAGTTCTCGGAATACCTGTTGCCACAACATTATCAGTAGAGATACCGAAACCCTCTGAATGACATTTTTTGCAATAGGTAGAGCTTACTGTTACGTAATCATAGCTTCTGTGATTTCTCGTTGGCTGAGGAGAACCCTGAGGCTTTGAAAGCCTTGTAAAACCAAATGTTTTAAACGCACCGCAAGCATGCCATAGCTGAATAAGCTTTGTCTGCGGTCTTAAATCAATATAGTGGATTTGCGGAGTAAACTCATCAAGAATAACTACCTTACTTGTCGCGCATGCTTTAGTAAATTTTCTTATTTCTTTAAAAGACATTTCCGCAATTGTATGCTCATTTAGAATAAAATCAATTTTCAGATTATTATCATCTTTAATTTTATTATATACAAATGCAAAGTTACCTGAAATATCGTCACGTCTTAACGAGATAAACGTGATTTTGTTATTCTGAACTTTTTTGAGTTTATAAAAATTATAACAGTTTTTAAAAATAAACCTCTTAACAGTCCACAAAGCAATTTTCAGCGTAGCAACCTGAGAGAAACGCCAAAAAACAAAAGCTACAAAGCATTTTAAATTACTTTCATCGTTAAACCGTGCAGGAAAACGCTTGATGTCAGTAAGTCGCAAAATACCGTCAATTATGAAAACAGGAAACATTGCAACGGCAAAAATGAACTGCACAACCTTTATAAGAAAATTAACAAAACCTACACAAAATCTGCCGACCGGTGTATGATGAATTTTCTTCTTATTCGGCAAAAAGCGGAAGTGATTGCCTTCAAAAGTATATCCGTAACATTTATCATCTGTTTCAAACACCTCAGGAGTTAAATCAATATTAATTTTCTCCTCATAAAAATCAGCAAATCCAAAATTAATATACATATCAAAAGGCTGATATAAATTTCGTGTTTTCCAGAAAAGCATATCAAGACGATAAGTATATTTACCCGAAAAGAAACACTTTCCGTCAACATATGTTACATTAGAAAGGACAAACGGAATACGTCTGTCCTCCTGTTCATTAAAAAAATGTAAAATAATTTTAGGTTTAGATAAAAAGTGAGAGTTAATAGTTTCGTCAGCTACCTCACCCATAATTGTAAGAACCATTTTACGGTCCTGTATTAACAATTCCTTAACCTCAATTTTATATTCCAACAAGTACACCCCGAATTTATTTTATTAATTCCATCATTTTGTTTACTGCTTCGTCAATTTTCATACCCTTAGAATATACAGATGACGAACCTGCAACAAATAAATCAGCGCCGCATTCACGCATTTTCTGACACAAATCCCAGCTAACATGTCCGTCAACTTCAAGAATTATATCTTTGCCGCTGTTATCAATAATCTTTCTTACCTCTGCAATTTTCTCGAAACTGCCCTCGACAATAGGCTGACCAGCAAAACCGGGATATACCGTCATAACAAGCACTCCGTCGATAATATCAAGAAAGTCATTAATAACTTCCGCTTTAGTGTCAGGACTGATTGCAAGAAACGACTTTGCTCCGCGATTGCGGATTATGTTCAAAACATCACGAACATTATCACATGCTTCAATATGAACAGAAACTATATCCCCTTCACCAATGTTCATTCTGTCAAAATACTGTTGCGGCTCATAAGCCATAATATGAATATCTCTTTTCATATTTTTAAGAACAGGCTTTACAGCTTTTATCAGAGAAGCATCAAGAGTGATATTCGGAACAAACTTACCGTCCATAAAATCAAGATGTATATAATCAACGCCCAGATTATCAAGCACTTTAATCTCAGACTGAAGATTTAAAATATCTGCGCACATCAGTGACGGAGAAAGCATTCCTCTCATAAAATCACCTCTTAATCCTTGTTAACTACCATAATCTTTGCGAAAAATTCAGAATTATTCTTCATAATATCAAGACCCTTATCCATCGTTTCAAGGTCAAATTTATGAGTAATGAGCTTTTCTGCATTAATTTTTCCTGATGCCAGAGCATCAACAACGAGATTCCAGTCGCTCTTATGCGTATCACTGTAGCTTGAATTCCATGTTCCGTGAATAGTAAGCTGCTTTCTTAAAATCTGCCAGTAAGTGTTCTGCGGGAAAGTAAAGTCACCGTGAGGATTACCGACAAAAATAACCTTTCCACCAGAAGCAGCAGATTCAAGACAATTGCAAGCCGTAACCGGTACTCCGACAGCTTCAATAGCTATATCTGCGCCAACACCGTTGGTCATTTTCTTAACCCATTCAATTGGATCTTCATGAGAAGAATTACAATATTCATTAAAACCAAGACTTTCAATAAAATCCCAATTATTCAGATCAGTTCCAACTAAAAGAACTTTTGCCCCCCACGCTCTTGCCCACTGAGCAATAAGCATACCGATTGTTCCGGGTCCGTAAATTACAACCACATCACCGATTTCAATCTGTGCTTGTCTTAAAGCGTGTAAACCGACTGCGCAAGGCTCGGTCATAGCAGCAACCTCATAAGAAAGGTTATCGGGAATCGGAACAAGATTCCAAACAGGAACACGTACATACTCTGCAAATGCGCCGTCACTTCTTGAACCGAGGTAATCATAGCTTTTGCACATTTCAAATCTGACATTATTGCAATTCTCGCAGGTCTTGCAGGGAATTAAAGGAAACACAGTAGCTCTCATACCAATAAGATTTTTGTTTTCCTCGTCAGCTGCATCAACAACAACGCCCGAAAATTCATGTCCGGGAATAGTTGGAAAATGGTATGTTCCGTTTACAAAAATTCTCGGAATATCAGAACCACAAATTCCGCAAGCCTTTACCTTGAACAAAACTTCACCCGAGTTGAGTTTTGGTATAGGATAATCGCAGTATTCAAGATTTCCGACTACTCTTAATACCCTTGCTTTCATTTTTTCCAAATTAATTCACACCTTTCAAAATAGACTCGAAAGTTTCCAAGTCCTCGACAGTGGTAATCTTAAGATTTCGCTCACTGCCTTTTACCATTCTGATTTCCATTCCGTGTCGATATGCAATCTCACTGCTGCCTGCGGTAAGGCCTATCTCCTCGTCTGAAACCTCGTTATGTATATTAAGATATTTCCTGAATTTAAAGCTTTCGGGGGCTTGTCCTGCAAAAAGCTCAGAACGCTTTAACAGGCAGTCAATGCCGCATCCGTCCTTGCTTTGATAAACAGTGTCTTTTACTGAGATAACGGGCATCGCACCGTCATATTCCGTTGCACCTTTAATGCAATCGGTAATAATTTCATCTGACACAAGTGGACGAGCAGCATCATGAACAATAACAATATCAGTGTCAGGCGCATTTACTTCAATGCATTTTAGGCCATTGTAAATTGAATGCTGACGAGTCTTGCCGGCAGGAGCATAACCGCATATTTTGGTAATACCGTACTTAGCCGCATATTCCTCAACAAAGTCCTGCCACTGCTCACTTACAACAACTACTATATTATCAATTTCATTATGCTTCTGAAAAATATCAAAGCAATAAGAAATAATCGGCTTATCCTGCACCATAAGAAACTGTTTTGGTCTGTCAGCGCCCATTCTGCTTCCAATGCCGCCTGCAAGAATAATGGCAGTATTCATCAAACTCCTCCGTTCATATTATAAAAATATGCATTAAAAAACATATTTTTCAACAATTGTACATTTATAATCAGTTGTATAATACCACATTCGGGGCTTTTTTGTCAATATGCACGATATATATTGTGTCTGCGTTTTCTGCGTTGCTGATAGATATAACCTATTTTAAGAAAACATATCAAAGAATAGGTATAATATTTTAGAATTCTTTCTCCGAATGTTCGCATGCTACTCCGCAATGAATGCACATATAACTTCTGATTTTATTCTTAACTATAATAATAAATATATTATAGCACATTTATATTTGGAAATCTAACGTTTAGCATCTGAGCTGTCAATTGTAACGAAAAAATTATATTAGCATACTATAAAATAAACAACAAGTCAGCGGGTGATTAGATGGCATTTGATACAAGAGAGCTTTTTGCAAGGCTTTTGAAATGCGAGGCCGGAGGAGAAGGCGACGACGGAATGAGGGCTGTTGCATCAGTGATAATAAACAGAGCCAACGCTACCGAAGGCGAATTCGCCAGAGTAAGCAACGGCGGTGATGTTAGAGCAATTATTGAACAGCCCAATCAGTTCACCTGTCTGAAAACGTCTATCGGCGGAACATACAATTCACAAAACATTTACAATATGGTTCCTGAAGATATTCACTACGAAATTGCTGACTGGGCACTTGCAGGAAATACTGCAAGTTCAGTCGGTAATTCGCTGTTTTATTTTAATCCGTTTTCTTCAACCTGTCCTAACTACTTTCCGTCAAATATTGGAGTCATATATAACCGTGTAGGCGATCACTGTTTCTATTCTCCTACTCAAGCATATTCAAAAACATAAGGGTGATAATAATGACTAATCAGAACACAGGAAATACAAGCATCGGCACAACGCAACCAATGAGCATTATTCCCAATGAAGCTTTTAACACAACGCTTAGTCAAGGAATAAATCCTGAAAATTATTACGGAATTCAGCAGGACGGTTGTAATTTTCAAGGATGTGTTCCTAACGTTGTGAATCAGGAAAAATTTGTTATCCCGTCTGTTGAACAAATTGCAGCTTATCACAATCAGCTAATCAGCGGTACAGGAACTTCTCAAACTACAACCTCAAGCGGTGCAAAAACACAGCAAGAAATACTGGAAAATATAAGAAGCAATCAAAATGTTGCACCTTCTACGCCCGCAACAACCTTAAACTACGGTGCAACAATTCAACAACCACTTGAAAGCAGTCTTATGGACGGAATTACAGATATACAGAATCCATATCCGGTTACATCTGAAAGCCTGCAATATCTAAACGGATTTTTGAGAACACAGATTGGAAGACGAGTTTCTATAGATTTTCTTGTAGGCTCAAATACAATCGTAACAAAATCAGGATTTTTACTTGGTGTTGCCTCAAACTATATTCTGATTAATGAACTTGACACCAATGATTTGACAACATGTGATTTTTACAACATTAAATTCATAAGATTTTATTATTAAAGTTTATGTAAAAAATCCCGCCACTACAGTGACGGGATTTAATATCATTTATAATTACATTATGATAAAGTATTATTCTATAACAGAATTATTTTACCATACTTGCTACTTCAGCAGCAAAATCGTCCTGTCTCTTCTCAATGCCTTCGCCCTTTTCAAAACGCACGAACTTCTTGATTTCGATAGAACCACCGAGAGCCTTTGCAGTATTCTGAGTGTACTGTTTGATTGACTGCTTGTTATCCTTAACAAACTCCTGATCTACTAGGCAGTTTTCCTTATAGAACTTACCAATCTTACCCATTACAATCTTATCAGCAATTGCCTCGGGCTTACCTTCGTTGATTACCTGCTGACGCATAACTTCCTTTTCATGCTCAATAATTTCAGCAGGAACATCTTTTTCTGTAAGATACTGAGTGTTGAGAGCTGCAATCTGCATTGCAACATCCTTACCGTAAGCAACGAACTCAGGCTTAGAAGCAAGGTCTGTATCGAAGTTTACAAGAACACCGATTTTACCGCCTGCGTGTACATAAGCAACACAAGCGCCTTCCATACGCTCAAAACGACGAATCTGAATATTCTCGCCGATTGTAAGAACCTTTTCCTGTAAGAGCTCAGCAACTGTCTGATCTGTACCCTCAGCCTTAAGAGCAAGAAGAGCCTCAACATCAGCAGGATTCTGCTTCATAACTGTTTCAGCGCAAGTCTTTACAAAATCCATAAATGAATCATTCTTAGCAACAAAGTCTGTTTCAGCGTTTACTTCGATTACAACGCCAACAGAAAGATCATCACTTGTGCAAGCGTAAGCTACACCTTCAGCAGCTACTCTGCTTGCCTTTTTAGCCTGCTTAGCAAGACCCTGTTCTCTTAAAAAGTCAATTGCCTTATCCATATCGCCGTCAGCATTAGTGAGTGCCTTTTTGCAATCCATCATGCCGCAGCCTGTTTTTTCTCTGAGTGCTTTTACATCTTGAGCTGTAAATGCTGCCATTATGAATACATCCTTTCGCAAAGTAATTTAAAAATTATAATTATTCAGCTGTTTCTTCTTCTGTTTCTTCAACAGCAGCTGCACCCATCTGACCTTCTCTGCCCTCGATTACAGCGTTAGCCATTGCGCCTGCAATAAGCTTTACTGCACGGATAGCATCGTCATTACCGGGAATTACATAGTCAATTTCATCAGGATCACAGTTTGTATCAACGATTGCAACAATCGGGATGTTGAGTTTCTTAGCTTCTGAAACTGCAATTCTTTCTTTTCTGGGGTCAACAATAAAGAGTGCACCGGGCATCTCTGTCATATCCTTGATACCGCCCATAAACTTTTCAAGCTTTTCGATTTCAAGGTTAAGCTTAATAACTTCTTTCTTGGGAAGAAGGTCAAATGTACCGTCCTCCTGCATAGCACGAAGCTGCTTTAAACGAGCAATTCTTCTGCGGATTGTTGAGAAGTTTGTAAGCATACCGCCGAGCCATCTTGCGTTTACATAGTAAGCGCCTGCACGCTCTGCCTCTTCTTTAACAGAATCCTGAGCCTGTTTTTTTGTACCTACAAAAAGAACACTTTTGCCTTCTGCAGAAACTTCACGAACAAAGTTGTAAGCTTCTTCGAGCTTTTTAACGCTCTTCTGAAGGTCGATGATGTAGATACCGTTACGTTCTGTGAAGATGTACTCTGCCATCTTAGGGTTCCATCTTCTTGTCTGGTGACCGAAATGTACGCCGGCCTCCAGGAGTTGTTTCATAGAAACTACTGCCATTTTAATTTCCTCCTTAGGTTAAAACCTCCGCTGTGCCTTGATTTTATCGACGCAATAAGCAATTATGCCACCCTGCCGACAAGCATCAGCGTGCGAAATGCTTATATATTATACCATAAAAAAGAAAAAAATCAAGTGCATTTTTAGAAAAACACTTGATTTTTACAGATATTTAATACTGAATTATGCTTTTAAATCGAAAAATCTTACATTTCCGCATCCTACAATGAAATTCTGTGTTTCATGCCAGTTACTTGAGCCCGTATAGAAACAGAGTATTCTGTGCTGTACGGCTGAGCCATTCCGGTCAAATATGTATGATACTGCATCTTTAACTGTTTGATTAGGTTCTTTGTTTGTAGGTGCATAATACTGATATTCAGAAATGATTCTGTCAATGGAAGTGGTATTTGAACGGTTCATAGCATCTCTAATGCACTGTGCAACAAGTGCGCAGCCGTTGTATCCCATACTTCCTGCTTCCCCCATTACAAGTCTTTCAAGCTTTGCTCTGTCATAAGATGAAAGTGTAACGGGTGAAGGATTGTAGCTGTAATCGGGGTTACTTATACCAATAAGATAGCTTCCTGTGTTGTACGAGTAATCGTTACTGCTTTCTTCCTGATATTCAGTGTTACTTTTGCTGTATTCAGAATCCTCGACTACTTCAACACTGTTTTCGCATTTTTCAACCTTAGAATTCTCATCAGTTGTATTTTCAGTTTCTTTTACAGCTTCGGTTGCAGCCTGCGTAGGCTTTGTTTCTTTTATGATTTTTTTTGTTGTTGGTGCTACGGTTGTTTCCTCTTGGATTACGGGAACAGTTGTTTCGATTACACAGTTATCTGTAATAACTGCCGCAAACTCATTAGCGTCACCTACCGAATACGAAGCCGCTCTGCTGTCTTCATAAGCGTCAACATCGGGTGCAAGTGTTGTAGTAGGCACGATAAGTGCAACTGCTGCCAGAGAAAGTGCAAATGCAAAAGAAAATACTTTTACCTTTTTTCCTGATTTAGGTTTTGAGGTTTTAGTCATCTTATTATTTGATTTGCATCCATTTCCGTAATGCTTACAATTTGTCGCTCTCAAAAATTTATCCTCCCTGTGATTTCTGTACTCGAACAATTATAACTAATTGTTAATGAGTACAACGTCCTTTAGTCGTTAAAATTTTATCAAACACACAATTTCAACTGTATTAAAACATAAAAAAAGTCAAATTGCAAGTCGAGACCCGTTTTATACTTGTAACATTTGTAATAATTTTGTAACAAGGCTTCTCTTTAATTTCTTTAAGAAATTATAAGTTGTGCAATTTACATATAATTTGTTTCATTGCTTAGTTTATTTTGCCATACAGAGAGAAAGTGAGTTTTTTTAATTTTTTTGATGAAAACGGCGTTTTTTCTGCCTTTTTACAGGATTCGGAGTTCTACAGGAAATTATAATTGTATCTTCTCCGATAAGCTGAATTTTCTCCCAGGGAATAATATAATCCTCGCACTTTCCGAATAATCCGAAGAAGCTCATTCTGCCAAATATTACAAAAGACACAACACAAGCAGTTTTTGTGTCAACAATAACATCATCAACAAATCCCAGTCGTGCTCCGTCGCAGGCACTGATAACTTCTTTATGGCGTAAATCGGCAAATCGACAGTTCACTTTAGTCACTCCCTTTTACTTTCATATATATGTGTATAATAAAAATTGTATTCGTTGACTTTTAGAAGCTGATTTGGTAGAATATATTCGTATTAATTTGCTAATGTATCATATACTTATTTAGGAGATGTAAATATGGACTATGTTTTTATGACAGACGTATCGTGCGATTTAACAGAAAAGCAAGTCAGTGAAATCGGTGTAGAAGTTCTTCCTATGGAATTTCAGATGGAAGGAAAGTGCTACCTTCACTATACCGACGCACGAATGATGAGCCTTGAGGAATTTTACGATAAAAACAAAAAGGGTATTGACGCAAAAACTTCTCAGATTAACTACAACAGTTTCACTAATTATTTTGAGAATTATTTAAAAGCCGGCAAGGATATTCTATATACCGGTATTTGCACAGGATTAAGCGGAACATACAACACCTGCCTTATGGCTGTTAAGGATTTAAAGGGAAAATATCCTGACAGAAAAATTATCACAATTGATTCACTTTGCGATTCTGCCGGGCTTGGCTTGCTCGTGTATCTCGCAGGTAAAAAGTACGTCGAAGGCATTTCAATTGAGGAACTTGCAAAATTTATTGAAGAAACAAGACTTAAACTAAGTCATTGGTTTGTAGTTGATGACCTTGACCAGCTTAAGAGAGGCGGAAGAATTTCTGCCGTAACAGCTACTTTCGGAAAAGCCTTACAGATTAAGCCTTTAATCAGTGTTGACAACGAGGGTCATCTTGTCAATGTAGGCAAAATCAGAGGCAAAAGTAACATTATCCCAACTCTTGTCAAACATTTTGAGCGTGACGGAGAAAATAACAAGAATAACATCGTTTTTGTTGCCCACGCTGACAACAAAGAAGGTGCTCTTGAACTTAAAAAAGCAATCAAAGGTATGTGCAAGGAAGTTCAGATTTGTGACATCGGTCCCGTTATCGGTTCTCACGTTGGTTCGGGTATGCTTGCCATTGTTTTTCTTGGTAAAAGAAATCTTAAATCATAAAAAATCATAATAATATATGTAAGCCGACTCAAATCGAGTCGGCTTTTTTTAGTCCTTGGTGTAGTAAAACAGACACATTATACTTACACCAACAAAAGCTCCTATAAACATTCCTATTATAATTCCCATTAACATATATTTTTACCTCCTACAATAATAATTAAGGTTAAAGGCACGGTAGCCAGCCGTGTCTTTTTCC